>JANPIA010000571.1:0-7606 GCA_031424735.1 Segetibacter sp. | reverse complement strand
CAACTTCGAACTCCTCCGGAATTTTATATTCAGCAGTCTTTTTCATTTCCACTTTTAAGCCTGCCTTATCCAATGCAATCGCGTCCTTTATAAAGGTAGTTATCGTTGTTTTGCTTTTCAATATTTCCTGAATGTTGGTGAACCTGATTTGCCTGGCAGATTGTACATTTTCCGTTTGCTGTATTAATAATCCTTTTGCATCTTTTAATAATGCACCCTGCATAAATAGCAGAGCACAATAGTTCTTAAAGCCATGAATTAAAACAATATTGCGTTGTTGGCTTGTATAACATGGGCAACCCCACTTTAATTCCTCTGTCAGTTTACAGCCTAAAACAAGTTTTCTTAATAGTGCATATTCCTGCTGCCATTTGGAGGCTTTATCAAAAAACCAGTCAGCTTTCGGGTTCATACTTTTTATTTATCGTTTGGTGAATATTGTGGTTTGACACATTTTTGAAAATATGGAAGGTTTAAATACGTAGTAAATTCAACCGTTTAGCTATGGAAATAATTCGATTAACTCTTACCAAAAAAAGGACAGTGCATTATTTTTTTATAAACACTTGCATCTTAAAAATATGCGCTCTATATTGATTTCTAATTGAACAGCGCAATATTTAAGTCCCTATCCTTTGCAAAATTCCTTGCCTAAGTAGTAACGCCCTCCAAATCCATTCTCAATATTCATGTATTAAAATCATTGGAAAAAATGATTTTTCCTGCTATCGATATCATTCGTATAGAATTAAACTCTGGCGGCCTAAATTCCGACCTTGGTAACATTGGTGAAATTGTTTCCGGAACCGGAAACAACCACAGTTCCAATGCAGATATCGTCATCTCTCTCATAAATATTGAAGAAGAAAGAATTGCCCGCGATCCTCAAAACTTTATTAAGCGCACCGACGGTATACTATTTAAAAATCCTGCCGTTCACCTGAACCTCACATTATTATTTACTTCCGTTCGGCATGTAGGTGGCTACGGAATTGCGCTCCAAAACATACAGCAGGTAATTGAGTTCTTCCAGAAAAAATATGTGTTCGACCAAAGTAATACCGCCAATCTTAATGATGGTATTGAAAAACTCGTGCTCGAAATGATCAGTTTAAATATGGAACAGTTACACCAGCTATGGTCTATGTTGGGCGGAAAATATCATCCCTCGGTAGCTTATAAAATGCGGATGATTACTGTAGACAGTGTGAGCAATATTATTGGACCACCTATAAAAGAAATTGAAGCAATACACCATTTGAAATAATTTTTATGGATGTGGTACGAACATCATACAAAGAACTTTTTAATATCAGGCTTGTGCATCCTGCATTTGCAACAGGGTATGGCAGCAATATCTTCAGCTACCTGACTGTTGCGCCGGATAAAAGCACCCGTGTACTTTTTGCCCGGTTTGAAATGGATTATCGTTGTGTAAATGACTCCATTATTTGCTTTGCCAGGAGTGAAATGATGATGCCCCCCGCTAAAGAACCAAAGAAATTGTTTGCACCCTTCACCGGCGATTTTTTTATACGGTTTTTAATTACGGCTACATCCGGCTTTTTAAGCAAAACATATGTTGCGGCAGCAGGTAGTAAAATGGTTTATCGCTTTACCAATTTAATAAACAATGTGCAGGGTACCGATAAGTTTATTTCCAGGTTATTGGACGATTATAATGCAGCTAACAGTTATGATGCGGGCACCATAGTAAACAGCGCTGGTGAGTTGTACACAACATTGCAGCCGGTAAAAGGTGCCGATGGTATTGTTATATCCAATCCACTTTTCTGGAAAAATTTAATACCCACAGAGCAGGTGGTAAACAATGCTGACCTTGAAAATGCGGCTGTTGTAAAACCCGATGAATCATGCTTTGCAGTTATTGATGTTTTTACTGCTGGTACAACCAATGCCTCTTATAATATATTAGGGGCATCCCAGCAGTTATTAAGTCCGGCTTATACCATTTCATTTAAAAGCAAAACATAATTTTTTTAATTTATCACCATCATCATTTAAATACATAAACAATGTCACAGATTAATGAAACTGCCATTAAAACGCCGGGTGTTTATATAAACGAAATACCCTCGTTTCCCCCGTCTGTCGCGCAGGTGTCCACTGCTATTCCTGTATTCATCGGCTATACTGAAAAAGCCCTGGATGCCGGGGGGTTGTCACTCAAAAACATTCCCACTAAAATATTTTCCCTGCTGGAGTACATCCAGTTTTATGGCAAGGCATTTAATGAATCAGATATCAATGTAGCGGTTGCCAAAACCACCGTAAGCGGTGTGGTAACCTCTGTTACGGCTAAGGCATCTATTGCCAGCGGCAGCAAGCATAACATGTATTATAATATGCGATTGTATTTTGATAATGGAGGAGGACCATGCTATATATTATCGGTAGGTGCTTTGGGTGCAGATGGAACCATAACCGATACCGATTTGGAAGCCGGGTTAAATATTGTTGCTGCCTATGATGAGCCGACTATTATTGTTTTTCCGGAAGGCACTTCGCTTGCCGAAGATAAATATTATGCCCTTATTGGTAAGGCCATTGATCAGTGTGCCAAGCTGCAGGATCGTTTTACACTGGTAGATGTGATGACATTGCTTTCTACCGACACTACAACTACAAACATCAACCAGTTCCGGAATATCGCTCCTCATTTAACCGGCTTCGGCAAAACATCTAACCTGAGCTATGGAGCGGCATATTATCCAAATCTTAAAACAACCTTCACCTACCAGTATTTGAATACAGATGTTGATGTTATTATTACTACCGATGGCGTTGCCGCCGGATCTGTCAAGTTAAGTACCCTTCTCAACGCGGATAAAGGTGCATACTTCGCTTCCGTTGCTGCTATAGAAAAACTCAGCCCAACATTACCACCGTCGGCTGCTATTGCAGGCGTGTATGCTGCTGTGGATGGATCACGCGGCGTTTGGAAAGCACCCGCCAATATTTCACTCACCTCAGTTTATGATATTACCGATATAGTAACCGACCAGGAACAGGAAACCATGAACATTGATGCGGACTCTGGAAAATCCGTAAATGCCATCAGGGCGTTTTCCGGCAAAGGGATTTTAGTTTGGGGAGCCCGAACCCTGGATGGTAACAGCAACGAGTGGCGTTACATTTCTGTACGAAGGTTTTTTATTATGGTAGAAGAGTCTGTAAAGAAGGCTTCCGCCCAGTTTGTATTTGAGCCCAACGATGCAAACACGTGGGTTAAGATAAGAGCAATGATAGAAAATTACCTGACCATATTATGGAGGCAAGGTGCTTTAGCGGGTGCCAAGCCTGAACACGCGTTTTTTGTAAAAGTTGGTTTGGGGCAAACTATGACCGCCATTGATATTTTAGAAGGGCGGCTGATTGTTGAAATTGGTATGGCAGCGGTTCGGCCGGCTGAGTTTATCATACTTCGGTTCTCCCATAAAATGCAGGAATCATAATTCATCAACATCATCATTAAACCCAAAACATATATAACATGGCAACACAGTATCCCATACCCAAGTTTCACTTTAGAGTAGAGTGGGGCGGTACACGCATTGGCTTTACCGAAGTAACCGGTTTGGAAGTAAGTACCGAAGTGATTGAATACCGCGATGGAGCCAGCCCGGAGTATTCAAAAATAAAAATGCCCGGTATGCAGAAGTATGGAAACATAACAATGAAGCGCGGCACTTTTAAAAGTGATAATGATTATTATAAGTGGTGGAATACCCATGCACTAAACACCATTGAAAGAAGAGACATCACCATATCGCTGCTGAACGAAAGCCACGAGCCGGTGGTTGTTTGGAAAATAAAAAATGCCTGGCCGGTAAAGGTGCAGTCTACCGATTTAAAAGGCGATGGAAACGAAGTAGCTATTGAAACGATTGAAATAGCGCACGAAGGATTAACGATTCAAAACGATTAAGCATGGATCTGTTTGCACCACCGGTTGGCTTTCACTTTTTGGTTGCTTTTGAACTGTTTCCGCAAACACCGCAGGACTTCCGTTTCCAGGAAGTTTCGGGGCTTGAAGTGGAAATAGAAATGGAAGCGATTAAAGAGGGCGGTCAAAACCGTTTTACGCATCACCTCCCTGTACGAAACCGCTATGGCGATATTACGTTGAAGCGGGGTTTGTTCATTGGCTCCGGCATAACGTTGTGGTGCAAAAACGCCGTTGAAGATTTTCTGTTTGTACCAACCAATGTATTGATATCCTTATTAAGCCCGGAACATTTGCCCTTGCAATCGTGGTACGTTATCAATGCCATACCCAAAAAAATTACGGTATCCAATTTTAATGCGCAGGAAAATTCGGTAGTGGTGGAATCGCTGGTATTGAGCTATAATTATTTTACAACAATAGGGGTTGAGTCGTTAATTGGTGGTGCTGCGTCTTTAAGTGCAAGCGTGAGTATTTAAAATCAAATTATGTCAACTCCCAACATAAACAGGAATTAAGCCCATCACTACCAACAAGCAATCATCAACCATTTAGTATGCCCGTAGAAATTAGAGAACTCCATATAAAGGCTGTGGTATCTGAAAGTACACAGCAAAGCCAGCAACAGCCGGTCAATATTGATCTTGCAAAAATGAAGAAGGAAATATTGAGAGAATGTATACAGGAGGTAATGGAAAAACTCAAAGAAAAAAATGAACGATAATGTTAGGAAGGCTCGACAAAATGCAATTGCAGGCTTACAGCGATGAGAACTTTTCTGAAAAGAAAGGAGAGCTGTTTACGGTACTCATCAACCCAGAGTCGTACACCATCAAGTACAGGGTTGATCATACCGAAAGCCAGGGGCAGGGCACTTCGCATCCGCAGTTACACTTCAATAAAATTCTTGCACAGGATATTCATTTTGATTTTGTTTTCGATAGTTCAGGCGTAGTAGTGGAACCCTCGCTTTTGCAGATAGGTATTGTAAACCCATTTGCCGAAACTGCTAACATCATAGAACAGATAGAAATATTTAAACAGTTAATGTTGTACTACCAGAGCGAGACCCATCGTCCGAATTTTGTAGCGTTGAAATGGGGCACATTACTGTTTAAAGGCCAGATGACCTCCATGGACATCGACTATAAATTGTTCAAGCCGGATGGTACCCCTATACGGGCATTGGCTAAAGTTGATTTCAGGGGACATATAGAAGAAGACCTGCGCGTTGCCAAAGAAAACTCCTTATCGCCTGATATTACACACCAGCGTTTGTTTAAAGCGGATGATCGCTTCGACCTGTTGACAGCGAAAATTTATAAGAACCCGAACTACTATATAGACGTAGCAAAAGCCAACGGACTGACTGGTTTTAGAAATGTAGCCACCGGTACCAAATTGTTTTTTCCACCGGTAGAAAAATAACCAACCCTTATGCCTGTTGCGCGAACGATACCTACTGCGGCTGATACCGACCTGTTAACTTTTACCATAAAAGTGGATGGTGAAGCCATACCAGCCACTTACCAGGTTGGCTATATTTCCGTACACAAGGCGATCAACAAAATACCCTATGCCCGCATAAAAATTGCAGACGGAAATCCATCGGAGGAAACCTTTACCGTAAGCAATACCGAAACCTTCATCCCTGGTAAGGCTATCGAAATATTATTGGGTTATCATTCAGAAGAAACCACCGTTTTCAAAGGCATCATTACCAAACATTCCAACACCATCACCACCACCGCAAACGAACTGACCATTGATTGTAAAGATGCAGCCGTAAAGATGACTGCAGGAAGAAACAGCAAACATTTTAACGATGTTACCGACAGCGATGTTGCTGAACAACTGATAGGCGCCTACCCCGGAATAGAAGCTGATGTGGAAGCAACCACCATCCAGCATAAAGACCTTGTACAATATGATACAACCGATTGGGATTTTATTGTTTCGAGGATGGATAGCCTGGGTTGTATTTGCCGGGTGAGCGATGGGAAATTCACCATAAAAAAACCGGCGCTTGGAGAAGATGTAAAGCTGGATGTGTTGTATGGCGCCACAATCATCGACTATCATGCTGAAATAGACTCGAGGAACCAGTATAAAGGCGTACAAAGTTCAGCATGGGATTTTACAAGCCAGGAAATGGTGGAGACAGATGCCGCTGAACCATCGTGGACAGAAGGTGGAGATATTAGTAACTCCACACTGGCAGATACCATCGGCCTTGAAAAATACAAACTTATTCATTCCGGAAAAATAACACAGGAAGAGTTGCAGGCATGGGCAGATGCCAAACTAATGAAAAACCGGTTGGCAAAAATTCGAGGCTCGGTTAGCTACCAGGGAAACGCAGATGTAATGCCCGGCGATTTTATTGGACTGAACGGTGTTGGCAACCGTTTTAGCGGAAAGGCAATCGCATCATCCGTAAGCCATTATTGTATGGATGGCGACTGGAAAACAGAAGTAAAGTTTGGTATGGAACCAGCGTGGTTTGCCGAATCCCTTGAGATAAGAAATTCGCTTACGCAAAAAGGTTTGATTCCCTCGCTGCAAGGTTTACAAATAGGCGTGGTTACCAGCCTGGAAGATCCCGATGGTGATAACCGGGTAAAGGTTCGTATACCTGTCATCAGCAATTCGGAGGATGGCATATGGGCTCGGGTTTCTACGCTGGATGCCGGTAACAACCGCGGCAGCTTTTTTAGGCCGGAGATCGGTGATGAAGTAATCGTTGGTTTTATCAACAACGACCCATCGCATGTGGTTGTATTGGGCATGCTGAACAGCAGCGCCAAACCTTCGCCGTTACAAGCATCCGATGCCAATCCGGAAAAGGGATATGTAAGCCGTGAGCAGATCAAAATGATTTTTAATGATGAAGAAAAATCGTTCAAACTGGAAACCCCGGGTGGCAATAAAATTACACTTAGCGACCAGGAAGGCTCCATAATTATAGAAGATCAAAATGGAAACAAAGTGACCATGGAGATGGCAGGGGTTACGATAGAAAGTGCGACTGCCATGAAACTAAAAGCCGGAGCTGATCTAACGATCGAAGCAGTCAACGTTACAGTAAGTCCGTCGGCAAGTTTTTCGGTAGGTGCCGGTGGCGCCGAAATAAAAGCGGGCAGTGGCAGCGCATCCATAAAAGCACCAACGGTAACAATTGATGGTTCTGGAATGACTGAAATTAAAGGTGGTTTGGTAAAAATTAATTAAAGCAACAGCAATAAAACAATTCAACTAATCAACCATGTATCTATAAAACATGAAAGCGATCAAATCATTTCTCGGTACGGGCTGGGGGTTTCCGCCAACATTTAACAAGCAATCGTTACAGGTGGAAATGTTAAGCGACGAAGCTGATATACAAAGCAGCCTGGAGATTTTATTATCTACCCGGCAGGGTGAAAGAGTGATGTTGCATAAGTATGGTTGCAACCTGGATGAGATGGTTTTTGAACCAATGACCACTACGTTTAAGACTTATATAAAGGACATGATACAAACCGCAATTCTGTATTATGAACCCCGTATCGATGTAAAAAAAATAAAGCTGGACGAAAGCAGGGACGCTGAGGGAGTGATACTCGTCATAATCGACTATGTGGTAAGAAGCACCAATTC
>JANPIA010000570.1:0-3542 GCA_031424735.1 Segetibacter sp. | reverse complement strand
TTCTCCACCATGTGCTTTAATAATATCATAACTTAAACTCAACCCTAATCCCGTCCCCTGCCCTGTAGGCTTTGTGGTAAAGAATGGCTGAAATATTTTATCAACTATGTTTTGAGGAATTCCTTTGCCGTTGTCCTTTACAGAAATTATTACCTCACCCCTGCCCTCTCCATGAATGGAGAGGGAGAAGCTTGTGCTAACAGTAACAGTTGGCTGATACTCGCTACCTGATTGCTTCATTTTTTCATTCACTGCATAAAAAGCGTTGTTGTATAAATTCAAAAGCACTCTGCCTATGTCTTGCGGAATGACTTTTATTTTAGGAATGCTGTTATCAAAATCAGTTTTGATACTGACATTAAATGTGCTGTCTTTTGCCCTGAAGCCATGATAGCTTAACCTTAAATATTCGTCAGCCAAAGCATTGATGTCTGTTGGTTCTTTTTGCAAAGCGCTTTTTTGTGAATGTTGCAACATGCCTTTTACAATAGCATCTGCACGTTTGCCATGGTGGTTTATTTTTTGCTGATTATCTTTTATATCATCTGCAATGGCTAAGGCCTGCTCGTTTTTACCAGCTTGTAGTTCATTCTTTAATTCATCTATCAATTCATTGTTTACTTCCGAAAAATTGTTGACGAAGTTTAAGGGGTTTTGTATTTCATGCGCAATACCAGCGGTGAGTTCTCCAAGAGAGGCCATCTTTTCACGTTGGATTAATTGAGCCTGGGTAGCACTAAGTTCCTTGTAAGCTTTTTCAATTTCTTTTGCCTGGGCCAACTCCCGGGCCCTTGTGCGTTCCCGTTCTTTCTCAATGACCCTCTTACGCTGGATGCGGTCTATTAAGATTATGATGGCTATAAAAAATACACCATACATACTGTAAGCCCACCAGGTGCGCCACCATGGGGGCGTAATAATAATTTTAATAGATTTCTCAACCCACAACCCATTGCTGTTAGCTGTTTTAACCTGGAAAACATAATTACCAGGTGGTACATTAAAGTAAAAAGCTGTCCGTTCTGCACCTGCCTGTCGCCAATCGTCATTATACCTTTGCAGCCTGAAAAAAAGTTTATTATCCTCGGGGTTACTATAATCTATACCTGCAAAATCAAAGGAAAATACATTCTGATCATAATTCAACGTGATTTCATCTAATACGGATAAAGGCTTAAACAATGGGCCATTCTTGGTTGGTTTTATTTTTTGGTCTGCTAACCAGAAGCTGTTAATAACGATTTGTGGGGGCTGCAAACTTCTGGGAAACTGATCAGGAAAAAAGAAATAATAACCTGTGGAATTACCAAAGAAAATTTCTCCGTTGTATCCCTTATACCCGGAAAAATAACCAATGTCAGTAAAACCAGGAATGCCGTATTTTACGCCATACAGGCTGGTTTGATTTCTTTTAGCGTTAATACGCATAATTCCCTCACTTGCACTTATCCAGAGATTTTTATGATCGTCTTCCAAAATGTTCCATACATTCTTAAACCCATTAGGAAAACCGGGATCCACAAAAGGAACAAAACTGTCTAAAGCGTGATCAAACCGGTAAAGGCCATTGATGGATCCTACCCAGAGCATGCTGTCAGTGTCCTGATAAAACTTTAGAACACTATTCATATCCAGGTCTGATTTTAACTTACTTATTTTCTGATCAAATTGACGAAAGCCCATTCCATAAACAACAAATCTTTCCCAGCCATCCTGATAGACTCCCGGTTGGGGTGGATCTTTGGGTTCAAATAGGTAATGGGTAAATTTTCCGGTCTTTCTGTTCAAATGATCTAATCCGTCCAAGGTACCGAGCCATAAATTTGATTCAGAATCAACATATACCTGAATGACATAATCAGAAAATAAACTGTTGCTGTTTTTCGGATCATGTACGTAACGGGTAAATGTTTGTTTATCCCGGTTTAACATGTTCAATCCCTTATTAGTACCGATCCAAATATTTCCTTCCCTGTCTTTGCTAATAGTATTAATAATATTGTGGCTTAAACTCGCCCGATTATTTGAGTCGCTAACGAAGCGACGGATGGTTCCTTTATTTCGATCGTATCGAAGAAGGCCTTTAACGGACCCAATCCAAAGTATATTTCCGGGTTCCTGCACAAATGCGTTAACTGTTCCTTCAGGCAAGGTATGATGGGGAATACGTTTTTGAAAAGGATTAATCCGGTACAAGCCACCTTGAATAGTACTCATCCATATTACCCCCTCCCTGGAAGAATATATTGACCAGGGCCCATCATCAAAAAGGCTATCGGGTTGTTGCCGGCCTTCATAGTGAGTAACCAGTCCGGTTGTTGGATAATAAAGGTTCAGCCCTCCTTCATAGCTTCCAATCCAGATAGACTCAGTTGCATCTTCATTAATAAATGTAATGCCGTCTGTAGTTCTCCTTCTTTTAAGATAAGGGCGACTTAGCTTTTCGGGGCGGTGTGGCTCATAAAGGTGCCTGGTAAAAGTTCCTTTTGCACGATCCATGGTATGCAATCCGTCTCCAAAAGTGCCAACCCAAAAGTTCCCCTTGCTATCTTCATAAATGGCTCTAACCTTATTGTCTATTAGGGTACTCGCATCTTTAGGGTTATGGACATAGTGTGCAAAAGTACCCGAGCTCTTATCGAACTTATTGAGGCCTCCCTCACCGGGAGGTGTACCATCTCCTGGAAAGGGACTACCTGTGCCAACCCATAAAATGCCGCGGCGATCTTCATATAATGCCCTTACCTGGTTGTTGCTTAAACTGGTTGAATCGTGTTGTTGATGTTGGTAACGTGTAAATTTTCCGGTTTCCTGATCCAGCCTGTTTAGCCCTCCGTGAGTACCTACCCAGATAACTCCATCACGGTCTTCAATTATTACAGTACAGGTGTTGTTGCTGAGGCTGGTTGAGTCTTTAGGATTATTACGAAAATGCGTGAAAACATCTGTTATCGGATCGAAGCGTTCCAGTCCTGAATCGAAAGTCCCTATCCAAATAATTCCCTTTCGATCAATACAAATTGATTCGAGATGATCGGATGCCAATGATTGAGAGTTGAAGGAATCATTTTTATAAGATGTGAAATTATAGCCATCATAACGATGAAGCCCTGTAGCAGCGAACCACATATAACCTTCTTTATCTTGTGCAATACCTTTAACTGCTCCTATTCCTTCTACTGAAGTTATGGGGTTAAATACAAGCTGTTGTGCACCCAGCGGGAAAATTGTTATACTTAACCCTATATGTGTTAGCAGGATAAGCCGAAGAAGATAAATTTTCATATACTCACATTTGAAAATTATGTAATGAAAATCTTTAACAGCACACTTTTAGGCTCTGATTTCTTTGAATTTATTTATACAAGTGGCAATTGTATAACAACCTCCGCTCCATCACTTTCCTCTATTTCTACTCTAATTTCTCCACCATGTGCTTTAATAATATCATAACTTAAACTCAACCCTAATCCCGTCCCCTGCCCTGTAGGCTTTGTGGTAAAGAATGGCTGAAATATTTTATCAACTATGTTTTGAGGAAT
>JANPIA010000569.1:0-2714 GCA_031424735.1 Segetibacter sp. | reverse complement strand
CAGGAATTTTCATTGATACCCGATAAGGGCGCTTTGATCAGCAATGCTGATCCCATCCTGATAGATGATCAAAAATATGGATGCGGGTGTTTCTGGTTCCGGAAACCGTAGCAAAGTTTTCACCTGCGATGCTTACGTGTTTCCTTTACCGCTATTCACGATTTAAACTAAGTTTGTTTTTTATAAAATCAGGTTATGGGCATTGTAGACAAATTATTGAAGAACACTCCCTTTTACCAAACCTATAAGCAGTACAATAAAAGGAGGAATGAACGCGGGCAGCAAAAGCTTGATGCGCTTTCTTTTCCACAAAGGGTCAGTTTCTATAAAACGTTTATCAACCCAGGCGATTTGGTGTTTGACGTAGGTGCCAACGTCGGCAACAGGGTGGAAGCATTTTTGAAATGTGATGCTAAAGTGGTTGCTGTAGAGCCGCAGCCCTCCTGCGTAAACATTCTAAAGAAAAAGTTTGAAGATCAGATAACCATAGAAAATATTGGCTTAAGTGATACTGCAGGTGAATTGGAAATGCATATTTCCACAGATACAACCATATCCTCGTTTAGTAAAGAATATATTGAAAGTACCAAAGACCGTTTTAAATACAGTGAATGGAAGGAAACGATCAAGGTGCCGATACAAACTTTAGATGAGCTAATTGCAAAGTATGGCATTCCTGTTTTTTGCAAAATTGACGTGGAAGGTTTTGAATTGCAGGTTTTAAAAGGGCTTCACCAACAGGTCCCTTACATCTCGATAGAGTATTGTGTACCGGAACTCACCCAAAACCTGGTAGACTGTATATCGTATTTAAACGCGCTTTCCGCTACTTCGAAATATAACTATAGTGTTGGTGAATCGATGCAATGGGCGCTGACTGAATGGTTGCCTTTTTCGGAGTTTCTAAATCATGTTAGATCGAACTATTTCGAAGCAACAGACTTTGGTGATGTCTATATAAAAACAACTGACATAAATTGATCATCGTCCAACTAAAAGGCGGATTAGGCAACCAGCTTTTTCAATATGCTGCGGGGCTTAGTCTTGCTTTGCATCATGGTGTGGAAGTAAAAGTAGATACCACCCTCCTGCAAAAACCAGATGAACAAATTGGTACTTTAAGAAGTTTTGATCTGCAGCAATTCGTAGCGGCTCCCCTGGTAGCTACTACAAATGAATTGGATGAATTTTATCATCCATCGTTCCTGAAAAAAATGGCGGAAAAACTTTTACCGCCGTATAAAAGATCTATCTACAAAGAAGCTGCATTTACTTACGACAATAATTTTTTTTCTGCAGCCAATCATCTTTATTTGAAAGGCTACCGGCAAAGCGAAAAATATTTTAAACGGATAGAACCGTCTATAAAAAAGCAGTTCGTCTTAAAACCAAATTCTTTAATCCATCTAAATGAAAATGCTATCCCGCTGCAACAAAGCAACAGTGTTTCCATCCACATACGCCGGGGCGATTATAACAACAAAGAGGTTCAGGACTATCACGGCGTACTGGATAAACAGTATTTCCAAACAGCTATCGATCACATAAACAAAGAGGTAAAGGGCGCTTCCTTTTTCATTTTCTCCGACGACATAGATTGGGTAAAACAGGAACTGGTTTTTGATAAACCCGTGCGGTACATATCAAACGATGTTACCAAAACCCACTTTGAAGACTTCTACCTTATGCAGCATTGTAAGCACAATATTATTAGTAACAGCACCTTTAGCTGGTGGGCAGCATGGCTGAACCCTAACCTAAATAAAACAATCATCGCCCCAAAAAAATGGTTTAATAATGCGCCGCTCAATACCAAAGATTTGATACCGGAAAGTTGGATGAGGCTATAATGTCTACATACTTAATCAGCAGGTAAAACAGGCGTCGGATGTGCTCCCGATATTTTTTCAGGATCGTGTTTGTGTTTGAAGAGGAAGATGAATAAAACGGCTACCACTAAAGCATAGGCTGCAAACGTTAGCCATATGTTATGCCAGTCTTTATCGCCGGATGAGAGTGTAAAATATTGGTCGATGGCTATACCGCTTAATTTACTGCCAAGGAAAGCGCCCACCCCATTTGTCATCATCATAAACAAACCCTGGGCACTGGAGCGGATACCCGCATCGGTGGTTGTTTCAACAAACAGCGATCCGGAGATATTAAAGAAATCGAACGCCATACCATATACTACACACGAAAGAACGATCATCCACAATCCATCTGCAGGATTTCCGTAAGCGAATAATCCAAAACGCAGTACCCATGCAAGCATCGAAAATATCATCACATTCTTAATACCAAAGCGTTTTAAAAAGAAAGGGATGGTTAGAATAAACAAGGTTTCTGAAATTTGAGAGATAGACATGATGATGGTAGAATACTTTACTACAAAGGAGCTTGCATACTCGGGCACTTTTTTAAAATCATCCAGGTACGTATCGCCATACATATTGGTTAACTGCAAAGCTGCTCCCAACAACATCGAAAAAATAAAGAACAAAGCCATTTTATAATTGCCAAGTAATTTGAATGCCTGCAAGCCTAATTGCTCCGTTATTCCGGCACCTTTGGATATTGACTTTTGTGGAGGACATTTTGGAAGCGTGAAAGAAAATACACCAAGGGCTATGGCGGCTATGCCACCAATGATAAATTGATTTGCGTTGGCCTTACTGCCCGTTAAGTTGGTTGTCCACATAGCCGCAATAAAG
>JANPIA010000568.1:0-6230 GCA_031424735.1 Segetibacter sp. | reverse complement strand
CATATTGCCCTTATAGCCGCCAAATTCAAAGTCGGAAGGTGCCAGCAGTACGGTTGGCGTTACTTCTGCAAGGTCAGGTTGGTAGGCCTCGTACTCGATTGCAGGCAGATTACTTACCTGCCATTGATAGGTTGTGTTCTTAATATTATTTACGATAGCAGGAGAAGCTACGTTAAACATCTTATACCGAATTTTAAACCCCGCAGGTGTTTCAACAATTAACCTGCTTTGCTCCACACTGTATTTTTCTGATTGAACAGGCGACCATTTCGGTATAAAAAAAATACCGTCGTACTCCATTTCATCTTCGTACTCCACTGTATAGGGAAAGCTCCTGTAATAAAAGTTATGGCGTTTAATACGGTCGTCGCTAACAAAGCTCATCTGGTCGTCGTACGGTTCGTCTTTCAAATCCTTCTTCTTAACCGATTTTAGTTCCTTCCCCGCAGCATCAAACAAGTGCCCGTCTATATCGTTTAAAGCAAATAATTTACTGTACGATGTAACATAGCCGGCATATCGTTCACCTTCTTCGTTTAAAATTGTGATAGCCCATTTATGTTTGATAACAGCACGTGAAGTTGATTTGATAACCACTTTCAATTCTTCAAAACGCTTTACCGCTTTCGCATTTTTGAGTAACGAATCCGGTATGAGGTTTACGCTGTATTGTTGTGAATTTGCCACAACAGAAACCATCAGTAGAAAAAACATTAGACTGTTCCGCATACTATGCTTTAATTTTCTTTAATACAATCTGGTCGCTGTGTTTCTTAACAATGTAAGCGAAGAAGTCTCTTAGCGACTCATAGTCTTCAGGCATAAATGTTGCCTTGTTTAGTTTGATATTGGAACGCAGCCTTATGATGCCATCGTTGTTGGTAACAAGGTAGTCAAATGAACCTTCGTCTTCGTTGAACTTTACCCTGGTAGACTTTGGCAATTCTTCCACTTTGTAACCTTTCGGTATATCCATTTGAAAAATGAAGCTTTCATTTATGGTATATGGCATCTCAACCGGGTAATTTCTTTCGGCTGCCTTAAATGGATTTTCTTTATATCCCTCACTTAAAATGGGGTTTAAATAAAGCATATCGTCGCTGGCATCCATTTTAAAATCGTACCGGATAGTTACGGGTTCATCAAACATTTTCAATGAATCGATCGCGGCGTTATCCATTACTATTTCTAAACCGAATGTTTTTTTCACGTCCTTAAAATATTCATCCTTCGTGGTTTTTGTGAGCTTTTCTCTTAATCTGTACGACTCCTCAAAACCTAAGGTGGAAGAATAGGAACCAATAAGCCCCGCCTTATCATCGTTAATAATGGTTACCATGGTTCGCTTTTCTTCGGCAATAGAATCTGCTGAAAGCAGGATCGAAACCGGGTATTGATCTATTACCCTCGCATAACCATTGTAACAACTACCTGTTAATTTACCAAAGCCAAGTTTGTTGTACGATGCATCCAGTAAAAAGGGTTGCCCGTTTATTTTTAGCTGGCACACCACGTAATTTAATTTGTTAATCATTGGGTACAGGTCCAACACTTTGCCATTGTCGGTAGTGCTCAATATAACCGGGTGGGCTTCAAAACCCTGGTGGGATAATAATGCTGTTAACAGCAAATTTAAATCAGCTACGTTGCCGCTTTTGTTTTGAAATGTTTTTCTAAGTGGATTGCTCAGGTATATTTTTTCGTGATCGGTACAGCTAAAGTTGTCTCTTACAAATTCATAAATTTTCCTGGCTTTTTCTATGTCGGTTGTTGCTGTACCAGTGATCTGTTTTAACTCATCGCTGAAAAAGCTGTGGTGCCTGGCAAGGTCTTCGCCAAAGTTTGGATCTTTAAGCAGTTCTTCAGAAGCAACCTTCCAGTTAGTCCTTACATTTTTTACAGCTTGTTCGGGATATTGAATACGGGCAAGTTGAAAATCTATTCGTGCAAGATGATTAGCCAGGGTGGTTGTAAAATTTTCTCTCTTCAGCGCGGGGATATTTTTCATTGCCCATTTTGAAGTATAAGCAGTTGTTCGGAAGTTAAAACGTGTAGACCGGTCGGTTGCAGTTTCGCCTGGTATCAATAAATTGTAGGAAGCGGATTCGGCGCTGGTAGTATCCAAAACAAAAGGCTGATAACCCTGGCGCAATATAGTAAAGTCATAAATCGACGGAATGGTCACCTCGTATTCGCTCCATAAAACCGGGTAGCTCCCCTGGAACTGCCATGGATTTAAATCGCGTTCGTATGGCGAGGTAAGGGTGTATTTAATATCAACTATGCAACCTTCTTTTAAATTGGGCATCGTAAACTTGCGAATAATGCGATGGTCACTCAGCTTCTCTTTAAAAATGGAGGTCTTGTCTAATTTTTCAACAGTCATTTCGCCATGCTCCATGTTAAAAGTAGAAGCCTCTAAACTTTCAATCCGTTCCTCCATACCGTTTGATGAATAAAGTGGAATGGCAATGGTGGCTGCTTCAAATGAATTCCTGCTTAACAGATGGATCCTGACGTGTCTTTTGAAAAGGATATTAAACCCACCTTTCGTATCACCTTCATATTTCGAGGAGCCTATATCTGCCACAACAATTGCCTGTGCGTTGCTGTCTATCGGGTAAGTTTTTATATCAAAGTCGGCTGGCTTTATATCGCCGAATTTTATATTTGGCCGTTGGGCGTCAATTTGAACAAAACATAATAGGAATAAGAAGGAAAAAATTCCCTGGAGAAAAACGCTCATAGAAAATGGAAAGGTTTAGTGTTTTAAACGGTTATTTTGAATGTGGGGAGCATTCTTCTAGTGGGCAATAATATTTCAATACACCATAATTTCCAAAACAAATTGACAGGCAAAAACACCCGGTTTATAAAGGAAGCGGCTAACAGGCTGGGGTTCAACTATTGCGGTATTGCAAGGGCTGTAAAATTAGACGATGATGCCCGCCGCCTGGAAAGCTGGTTAAACAAAGGCATGCACGGGAAAATGCAATACATGGAAAACTATTTTGCCCAGCGAACCGACCCAACATTGCTAGTGCCCGGTGCAAAAAGTGTTATCACCCTTATGATGAATTATTATCCAACACAAACGCAAAATACACAGGCACCCAAAATTGCAAAGTATGCTTACGGTAACGATTACCACGATGTGATCAGGAATAAATTAAAGGAATTGCTGGCGCTGATGAAAGATGAAATAGGTGAAATACACGGTCGTGGATTTGTAGACAGCGCGCCGGTATTGGAACGTTCGTGGGCTGTTCGCAGCGGGCTTGGATGGATAGGTAAAAATGGCAATTTGCTGAATAAAGATTCCGGCTCCTTCTTTTTTATTGCCACCTTAATTACAGAGGTAGCATTGGAGTACGACGACCCGTTTGTAAAAGATTATTGCGGCACCTGCACCCGGTGTATAGATAGCTGCCCAACAGAAGCCATTCTTGAAAATAAGGTAGTTGACGGCAGCAAGTGTATTAGCTATTTTACCATCGAATTGAAGGATGCACTGTTGCCCGATAACATGAAAGGTAGGTTTAACAACTGGATGTTTGGCTGCGATGTTTGCCAGGATGTTTGCCCCTGGAACCGCTTCAGTAAACCTTCTACTGAAATGCAGTTTGCTCCCATCCCTGCCATCCTTAGTTTTACCACACAACAATGGGAAGAACTGACCGAAGAAAGCTTCAGGCAAATATTTAAGAACTCTCCTTTAAAACGAAGCAAATATGCAGGCATCAAAAGAAACCTGCATTTTCTACAATCATAATTGCAGTCCTATTTTTACAACGATCCTCCTGAACTGGCTATTGTATTTTTCTATCCTTTCCGTATTGGGACCCGGCTCAAAAGGCCAAAACGGTTTGATAGAAACGGTTTCTTTTACTTGCTTGTAGCTATAACCCGCACTTAATAAAAAGCCATTGCCTTTTTTACCATTTATCCGCCATCCCAGGCCAGCGTCGTAATAGCCGCCCGCTTTATAATTGGTAGGCCAAATCCTGCTGTTTTTTTGCGAGCTGTTTACCCACGGCATATTCAATCCACCATCCATATAGGCGAACAATGTATTTCTCCCGAAAACAATATCCTTCCTCACAGCAATAAATAATGGCACACTCCTGCTGGCATAATAATCTATACCAACCCCTATGCCTGCAAAATATTTGCCTATGCCAATGCCGTTGATCGTTTGCAACAAAAAATTGTTGTTGCCATCGCCGGTTAACAAGCCACCCTGGTTTATTGAATGAAATAAATATTTTTTTGCAGCACCGGTTTGCGTTTGCGTGTATCCATCAACAAATAAAAACGTTAACAGAATGAGTAAAATGTAGGTTTTCATATCAATTGGTTTGCAAAGCCACCTTACTTAAAAACTTCAGGTCGCTTTTGTTTGAGTAATCGTATTGGTACAAGCCATCCTTGGCAACTACAATGGCAATACCATTTGTTGCTATCACATCGTACGTATCCATTCCGCCGATCGTTTTTAATAACTTCAAACTGGTTACGGTGGAAGCATCAAACATTTTCAATCCTGCGTTTCCATCACACACCAATAGTATATCCCCATCCTTAGACAAGCCGTGCGGGTTAGTTAACGAATAGGTTTTCAATAAAAAAGGGCTGCTCAAATTCTGTACATTAATTACATCAAGCTGGTTTGTAAAACCGTTGCACACCGTACCCGAACGCAGTGTAACATAAGCATAATCGTTGTCGGCAATCACCGGGTCGCACGAGCGGACATGTGTGAAAGTAGAAATACGGTTTGGCTGCGCAGGGTTTGCCGTGCCGTATATAAGCATGCCTGTGTTTGAACCGATGAAAAGTGTATTCTTAAAAGGATAGATGGTTTCTATGCCCCAACCTAATGCAATCTTACCTACAAAAACGGGTTGTTGCGCCTGGCTTACATTAAAAACATTCAGTGCATTGTCGGTAACCGTATACAGGTGATCGTTCAGCAAAGTAAACCTTGCCATGGAACCACCCATTGCCACTGGTGCGGCAAAGCTCGATAACAAAGCCGACCCCGATTGAAACACCATGGCATCGCTCCGTTTGTTACTCATTGTATAATTGCAGTTAGCCGTTACCGTGGTATCTTTTGCTACCCAGTCAACAATGATCTTTGTTCGGTCTGCAACAAAATTGCCGGTGTAAACCCGCTGTATAAAAATATTATCAGTGATCTTTTTTACCTGTACATTGGCGGGGTCGGTAATATCCAAACTCACCAGGTCGGTATACAAATCGGCGTACAAAGTATTACCGTTTACAGCAAGGTCAATGTTGCCCGGTATCGCAATAAAATATTTATTTACCGGTGCCGATGGATTCGCATTGTCGATAACATGAATGCCTCTATCAACTTCATTTAAAAAAATATAACTGCCTTTTATAAACAACTTACCGGGGTTTTTTATGGCAACCGGCAGGCTGCTTTTTATATTAGCCCTAACCTCGGCCGACGTTTTGTAAACAGGGGTGTAAATGGTGTAGGTTTTAGTGCAGGTATCTTTAACGCAGCTATGAAAACCGAATGTGACAAACACTGCGGCAGCCCATATTTTCAGTTGCAATAAATAATTTTTCATAATTTTTTTTTGAAAGATTTATTTGAAATAGAGTTTTGTTTTAACGCCTGTAAACAACAGGTGTTCGTTTGTATTTACAGATGAACGGGTAAGATTGGTAAAGCCATATTGTATAACCGGCGAAAGCATTACTTCTAATTTATTTGATCGCACCGCAGTAAACGCAAACCCCGTATTAAACATACATTGCCAATTACTGAATTGCTGCTTGTCTTCGTACAACACATTCGCACCACGATTATAATACAATGCTTTCGATCCGACTATAAAAGCTGGTGTTAAGCCAACAAACCAATGTGCATTTTTTGCCGGCTTCGGGCTCAGCGAAAATTGCAGGTTTATGGGTACCTCTAATAAATGGTAGCGGTTGCGATAAGCCGTAGATTGACCTGTAGTATAAAACGACTCAACAACATCAGCGGTTAGCGAGTTAGCAAATCTTGAGGGCGAATCAACGCGGCTGCCTACTATTAACTTAGTTGAATAAGAATGGTAATCTATACCCAGCGATAGTCCGATGCGACGGTTCAACTTCTTTTCGGCAAAAACACCCAACCCGTACGAAAAGCCGGAGGTGTAATTAATTACTTGTGCCGGTACAGTTACTCCCCCAGCAGGCATTTG
>JANPIA010000567.1:0-31133 GCA_031424735.1 Segetibacter sp. | reverse complement strand
TTACCCATACAACACATTCACTCATTAATGGCAGGTACCAGGGTTGGGACCTGAACCCCGCACAATTGCCCATGCGGTACGCCGCCACGTATAATTTCTTTTTAAGTAGTTATGAAGATGCCGTTTTTCGCCTGAAAACATTTGTTGACCGCGCCGCCATTTCCACCCTCACCGGCGATATTTTTGATGATGCCGCCACTGGTCAGGGGCTACTCAATTTCTTTTTAAAAGCAATGAACTGCGGTGCCATTACGGAAAAGGAAGCCACCGCTACCGGTCTAACGTTTGATGAGATCCGCAGCCGGTCATTTTATAAAATTTTGGAGGGTAGAAGGAAGTGAGGGATTGATATTCTTAATCAAATTCTATATTTTTATAAGGAGCAAGCGTCCGGCTAATCTATAGATAATGCCTAACACGCGTTGGCTGCTTATTACCAAACCTTACCAACCGGAAGAGAAATGAAATTTGCGGAAGATGATAACTGGGGATATTACCATTAGTGCATTGTGCAAAGAAGCAACTTTGTAAAAAACTAACTCAGCAATAATTTATTTTTTAAGTTAGCTGCTAACAACAAAGTGTACAATTCTTTTTTTGATGTTAGTTCTTTTAGCATGCTCATATGCCTGTCGTGATGCATATCGGTACCTATATAATCCACCATCTCTTTTTTAAAAAGTTTCTCCGCGGTTTTTTTTACTTCCGGACCATAACCACCAGAAAGCGAACCGAAATTTACCTGTAGTTTGCAACCCAGTTCTTTAAACCGTTCGTACGTTTCGAAGCTGCGGTGATAGTAACTGTACCGTTCGGGATGTGCAATAATCGGCGTTAAACCTAACATCCTCAGTTGAAAGATCACTTCATCAAAATTGGGTGATGCAGCGAGGTATGACATCTCCACCAAAATGTGGTTCTTACCAACAGTCAGCAGGTCTTCTTTTTTTGATGTTTCTATGATGCGAGAAAATTCATGATCTATCATGTATTCGGCAGCGGCCTCTACCTGCATATCCACACCGGCAACATGCAAGGCTTCACGTACCAGGTCAAGCTTGGGTAAAATTGTTTCTTTGCTGTTGGGATAGAGGTCGGATAGTATGTGCGGGGTGCAAATAAGCTTTTGATAACCAAGTTCTTTCAGATCGCTAATAAAGGCTACACTCTGCGTTACTTCCTTTAGCCCGTCGTCTAACCCGGGCAAAAGATGCGAATGCATATCAACTCCTATAAATGATAAATCGGGCTTTACTTTTCCCGATTTAAATAAAAAATTAAGCATAACGTAAATTCAACGCGGCAAATATAACTTAACCGTGTGAAGTAAGCGCAGGTAGAAATGTTTCGTCGTCCATAGACTCGTAAATGGAGTTGTTGCTGATATATTCGGGAACAATGCGTTTCATTTGTTTCACCACGTCTTCATCACTGTTTTTATTGGCGATCTCTATAACGCGTTCAATACTTTTTGAGATCTTTTCAAAATCGTATTCCATCACTTTGGCTATCAGTATCTTTTTATTATGCGTTGGTATAACTTCTTCTTCTTTGTTCAATAATTCTTCAAACAACTTTTCGCCGGGGCGCAAACCAGTGAACTTGATATCGATCTCCCTCCCTGGTGTGGAGCCGGCAAGCCTGATCATTTTTTTAGCGAGGTTCAATATTTTAATGGGTTCGCCCATGTCAAACAGGAATACTTCACCGCCGTTACCCATGGTTACTGCCTCCAATACTAAAGAGCAGGCTTCGGGTATCGTCATGAAATAACGGATAATGTCTGGATGTGTAACGGTTACCGGACCGCCCTTTGCAATTTGCTCCTGAAACCGGGGTATAACAGAACCATTTGAGCCAAGTACATTTCCAAAACGGGTAGTAATGAATTTGGTGCGGCTGGTTTTGGGTGTTAATTGTATAATTCCTTCATCAATGATCGGCTGCATTTTGCGGCTTTGTAATGCCTGGCAATAAATTTCGGCAATGCGCTTGGATGCACCCATCACATTAGTTGGGTTAATTGCTTTATCGGTTGATATCAAGAGGAATCTTTCAACGCCATAAAATTCAGAAAGATCAGCCAAAGTTTTTGTGCCCAGTACATTGTTGCGTATAGCTTCTGATGGATGATTTTCCATCATTGGAACGTGCTTATAAGCAGCCGCATGAAAAACTACGTTGGGTAAAAATTGCCCGAACAAGTTGTTCATCGAATTCTCATCCTTTACATCGCCCAGGTAAACTTTTAATGAATTACCGAGATGAAATTTCTTTTGCAACTCGTATTCCAGTTCGTATAAACCTGTTTCGGTTTGATCGCAGACTATTAAGGAAGCCGGATGAAATGATGCTATCTGGCGGGCAAGTTCGCTGCCGATGGAACCGGAAGCGCCGGTTATCAAAATTCGTTTATTACGAAGCATATTCATCATCTGGTCGTTGCTCAGGCTTATTTGCGGTCTGCCTAACAATTCATCAATCTTAACTTCTTTCAGTTGGTTTATATTAAGCTGACCATGTATCCACTCCTTCATTGGAGGAATATTCATCACCTTAATATTATGCTCTAAACAATAGTCTACTATTTGGTTCTTTTTATTCAGGTCAAAATCCTGTTTTGCAAAAAACAACATTTTTATCTGCCACGATTTAATAACATTTTTTACCTGGCTGAATGAGTAGATCTTTACATTATCGATTGTTTTACCTACCAGGTTTTCGTTATCATCAATAAAGGCTACTATTTTATAACGGTTGTTGGAGGTTTGTTCGATGGTTTTTTTCAAAACAGAACCATTAAGCTCTGATCAATAAATTACCACGTGAATGTTGTCTTCCTGGTTAACGCTAATGCGGTATAGGTGCTTGATCAGTAAGCGGTATCCGTATAGTGAAAAGGATGATATGAAGAAGTAAATGAATAAAACTGAGGTTGGGATAAAGGAGGGAACGTTGATCATACTCAACCCAACATTCATCAACAACATTATAAGGAACGAATAGAATATGGCGGAAATGCTTCTGAAAGCTTCCTGGAAACCAGACAAGCGTATGATGCCATGATAAGTTCGAAAAACGTAGAAGAAAACAGAATTGATGACAACAGTGGCTGCCAGGTCATCTATCATGTCGGTAAAGCGGATGACTGTAAAGTCGAAATTGAGCCGAAGATAGTTAGCATAAATAACTGCCACACAACAAATGGTAAGATCGAGAAGAAAAATGAGCCATTTGGGAGCTATCCTGTTTCTGAGTAAAAATTTCCTTAAGTTTTTCACTACCTTTTTTTTGATTTTAGGTACAAAATGGATTATGGTTTCAATTCAAATCAATTGAAATCGGAATATCTCACACGGCATTGGATAGATCTGTAGAGTTAAATGTCATCCACCATCTTTTCGCGTCTTTAAATTGAAACCATTACCGTCGGTTTAGACGGCTGATCTTTCTTAAAGGTTGCTTAGTAAGCTATTCATAATTGGATTTTAAAAACTGGTATTCTTTCGTAACCTCAATTACCTTCCTTTTACAGCAGTAATGATCGTTTTAAAAATGATGGAAAAATACTTTCGTAAACTCCGGTTATTGATATAAGAAAAATTCAGTTCAATTTTTTTGGGCATGATCTCCTGAACGTACATCTTTTCAGGATCGGTTGCCAAGCCTAATAGCTCGTTTTCATTCCTGAAGGCAATAGACGCATCATCGGTAATGCCTGGCAGTACAGTTAGCACCCTTGCCTGCGTTGCATTGTAAAGGCTTACATACTTTCTAACCTCGGGTCGCGGACCAACAATACTCATCTCTCCTTTCAACACATTCAGTAGCTGGGGCAACTCATCCATCTTAAACTTTCGGATGATGGCGCCAACAGCTGTAATCCTGCTATCTTTTCCGCCAACCGTTAAAAGACCTTTTTTGTCGGCATTAGTGTACATGCTTCTAAATTTATAAACTTTGAAATCCGAGCCATTTTTCCCCACCCGGCTCTGCTTATAAAAAACGGGGCCTTTTGAACTTAGTTTGATGATAATGGCGATGATCAAAAAAACCGGTGCCAATACAATCAATCCTACCAGAGAGAAAACGAAATCCATCAACCGTATTGTATCCATTTGAGGTGAAATCAATTTAGTGGTTCACTGAACCCCAATGCTAAGCTTGTATTGCGAAGCCAGTTTTCAAGCTATCCTTTTCTTCCAGTTTTGGGAAATTCAATGAACTTTTTTTGTTAGTAAGCAGCAACACTTTTGTAACCGCATCACGGATTGTATTAACGATGTGTTCACACATAATATTGTTTAATTGCGGATATACCGGCAATGATATTTCGCGACTGAAATTATCGTATGAAACAGGATAATCTGTGATAGCAAAATTCCTATTCCTGAATACTGTTAGCATTGGCAACGGTACAAAATGAACGTTTACGGCCACGTCCTCCGCCGATATCAATTCAATTACCTGGTCGCGCTGCTCCTCCGTTATATCCTTAATACGCAGGGGATATAAATGATAACTCGGTATAGAAACACCGGAATTATAAGGAGGCCTTTGCGCCCATTCCTCCTGTTCAAAATATTGCTCATAAAAGTCAAAAACCCTCTTTCTCTCCAATAAAATTGGGTCGTTATATTTCCTGATTTGTGCCAATCCTATAGCAGCGCACACATCAGGCATATTCATTTTAAAGCCGGGGTAAACAATGTCATACTTCCAGCCACCCGACTGGCTTTTGCTGAACGCATCCTTGGTTTGACCGTTCAGGCTCCACAAACGCATCGTTTTATAAATATCACTGTTATTAAACGGTGCCGGCATGGTGATGCAGATGGCACCGCCTTCTGCAGTTGTTAGGTTTTTTACTGCGTGAAAAGAAAACACTGTGATATCTGCCAGCTGCCCGCACTTTCTGCCCTTATATACTCCGCCAAACGAATGGGCAGCATCTGCAACGATGGCTATGCGACCCAGCATTTGCTGAACCTCCCCTTCTGCCTTGAAAATTTTTAGGATCGCCGGTTCGCTTACCACTTTATAAATCTCGTCATAATCGCATGGCCAGCCCGCAAAATCAACCGGGATGATCGCTTTCGTTTTTGGCGTTATGGCATCTTTTATTTTTTGTGGGCTGATGTTGAAATCAGGCTCTACATCAACCATAACAGGCGTAGCGCCTACATGCATTACGGCAAGAGCAGTTGCACAATAAGTATAAGCCGGGATGATCACCTCATCGCCTTTACCAATACCCAACCAATGCAGTACCAGCATTAGTCCGGAAGTTGCAGAGTTTACACAAAGCACCTGTTCAATGCCTGCAAAAATGGCTGTTGCCTGTTCTAGAGCTTTTACTTTCGGCCCTGTGGTTATCCACCCGCTTTGCAGTGAAGAGGTTACTTCGGCAATAACATCGTCATCAATAAAAGGCGGGGAAAAAGGAATTTTCATGAATGTAGATTAAATGGATTTTGACAATCCAGTTTTGCGCGAAAGTAATATTGATCTGCCACCCATTTTTTTCTTAAATAAATTTAAAATACAGAGACACAGCGACAGGGAGCTTCACGTAATCTCCATCAACCATTCAATGTTTACGTTAGTCTATCTCTCATTCTATCAACCGTGATCTGACACCCATCAACTATTCTACCCCTCTGTCAACCGTCATCTGTCAACTATTCTTTCTTCCATAGACAAAACCCTGCAACGTTCCCCAGCCGTAAGAGAAATGAAACGCAAAAAAGATGAATGGCAATACAATTTTTCTATAATCATTTTCATATTTCAGCGAACGCATGGAAAACGCAATACCAATAAGCAAGTGAAGGCTTACCAATAAACCTAACGCCGAAAGCAAGTAAGTAGTTTGAAATGTTACGCATTCAATCGTCCCCATAAACAACAGTGTAATGAGACCGGTGGTGAAGAAAAACGGAATTAAATGATGCAACCGCATCGATTTTGCATGAACCATTACACTTTTGGCGTTCCAAAAACCGCTGCGCCATGCATACCTGAAAAGACTTTTGAGTGTTGCCGGTGGACGATAAAAGCACTTGGTTTTCCAGGTGCAGTATAATTTATGACCAGCATCCAGCAGGCGCTGGTTCATATCGTTGTCCTGGTTTCTTTCCAGCTTGGTATCGTACCCGCCAAGGTTGAGCAATGCCTGCTTTTTAAAAACGGGAAAGTTTACGGAGTGAACATATCCTTCCTTCATTGCCCTGAAAGAAGAAGTGGAAACACCAAAACTGCTGAGCATCACCCATTCGGAAAGTTTGGCTTCATAATCGGGGAACGCAGCTTTGGTTATAACCCGGCCTGTACAGCCAACAGACCCTGAACGTACCAGTTCTTCATAACACACCTGCAGGTAATCTTCGGCATATTTAGTATGGGCACCCAGTATAGCAATGTACTCACCCTTAGCCTCGCGAAGACCGGCATTGAAGGCGAAGGGGGTTTTACGATCGGGGTTATTTACCAACCGTATGTTTGGAAAACGAAAGGAGTATTCGTTTACAATTTTACGGGTATCATCGGTAGACATGCCATCGCATATCAGTATTTCCAGGTCGAAGGAATCGTGTTTTTGACTGGAAAAGCTTTCCAGCGTTTGGGTTATGTATCTCTCTTCATTATAGGTTGGACAAATAATAGAAAGAGTCATTCGGCGATCGCGTTTTCAGCAACCTGCAGCCCATGAGGTTGACGTTTATAAAACTTCCTGATTGTTTCACCCACAAAATCCATCATATCATATGTTAGTTCGGGGTACATAGGTAACGATAATATTTCATGCTGATATTTAGCTGTTACCGGAAAATCGCTTTCCGCATAGCCAAGATATTGATACGCTTCCATAAACGGCAGCGGTACCGGGTAATGGATTGCAGTTTCAATACCATTGTCTTTCAAATATGCCGCTAATTCATCCCTGCTTGCTGCACGGATAACATACAAATGAAACGTATGCTTTGTTTGCGGTTTTACAACCGGCAATGCAATTTCACTGATACCGGAAAGAACTTTGGTATAGTAACCTGCATTAGCAATTCGCTGCTCCGTCCAACTCTCAATGTGATTAAGTTTGGTGGAAAGTATGGCAGCCTGCAACCCATCCAGGCGCGAATTGATGCCTTCAATTTTATGCTGGTGTTTAATGAGTGCTCCATGCCTTGCATACAACCTGCACTTTTCGGCAAGCGCATCGCTGTTAGTTATTATACACCCCGCATCGCCATAAGCACCGAGGTTTTTGCCCGGGTAAAAACTGAAAGAACCTGCTATGCCCATAGTACCGGCAAGCTTGTTATGGTACTTTGAAAAATGGGACTGCGCACAATCTTCAATAACTGCTAAGTTGTACTGTTGTGCAATGTTCATCAACGAGTCCATATCGCACATTTGCCCCTGCAGGTGTACCGGCAGTATTGCCGTTGTTTTAGATGATATTTTAGCGGCTACCTGGCTAACATCTATTGTATAATGGATGGGATCAATATCGATGAATACAGGCCGGGCGCCTGTTTGAGAGATGGTTTCAGAACTGGATATCCAACTGTTTGCTACGGTGATCACTTCATCGCCTTCCCCAATGCCGAGCATCTTCATGATAATATAAAGACTGTCGGTACCATTGGCGCAACTGATGCAATGCTTTACGCCATAGGCTTTGGCAAACTTCTGTTCAAATTCGTTCACAAATTTTCCGCCGATGAAAGCCGTTTCTTCAATAACCAAACGAATGGCTTCATCAATTTCCTGCTTAATAGATTCGTATTGTTTCTTCAGATCAACAAATGGAACTCTCATGAAAATATTTGTGAATTGAATGGATTGCTAATTATGATCACAAAGATGGGAGAAAAGGAACATGAAAACGCGGTTACGTTCTAACAATGTTCAGGTGTTGTACAATTGAATGGCTTAAAAATTCACCCGTTTAATGCGCGCAAAAATTTTGCGGGGTTACCGGCATAAATACCAGGCTCGGTAATGTTTTTGGTAACAACGGCGCCGGCACCGATCACTGCATAGTCGCAAATAGTTACAGGCAATATGGTTGCATTGCTGCCAATAGATACATTATTACCGATGTGGGTTTGCCTCCACAAATCTTTATTACCGCCGGCAGGTGCATCGTGGGCAAACACATCGTTAATAAACATAACACCATGACCAATAAAACAATTATCGCCAATGGTTACCAGCTCACAGATAAAAGTATGCGATTGAATTTTGCAATTTGCACCCACCACCGCATCTTTTTGAATTTCTGTGAATGGACCTATAAACGTGTTATCACCGATTTTGCAACCGTAAATATTAGCAGGCTCAATCACTTTTACGTTTTCGCCAAAGTCAACATTTCGGATCCCCGCCTGTAAAGGAATGTACCGCATATCAGCAGATGCTTAATTGTTTTGCAGATTGGTAAATCTTATCAATGATCTCCACCGTTTTTAAACCTTCGAAAGAATTGGTTGAAATAGACTTGCCGTTTACCAGCACGTCTACAAGGTTAGCATACACTTTATCGTGGTTGCTCATGGAGCCTGTATAGGTGCCGTAGTTGTTCGCCTTATTTCCTTCCGGGAGGTCTTTAAATTCAAAGCCTTCTATGTTTTGGTATTCGAGTTCGTTTAAATATTGACCACCAATTTTTACCGTCCCTTTTTCGCCAAAAATGGTTAGAGAGCCTTCCATATTTTTTTGGAAACTATTTACCGTATAGTTGATGGTACCGATGGCACCATTGTAAAATTCGAGCGCTACTGCGCCGGTATCTTCAAAATCTATAATACCATTATGCGCAAAGTTGCCGGTGAGTGCAAATGCTCGTTTCACATCACCAATCATCCAGTACAACAGGTCAATAAAATGGCTGAATTGTGTGTACAGGGTACCACCATCTAACTCCTGGGTACCCTTCCAATTATTTAAATAGTAATTAGCGTTCCGGTTCCAGAAACAACTCAATTGTATGCTGTAAATTTTTCCGAATATCCCTTTATCAATGGCTTCCTTAACAGCCGCTACCGGCGGATTAAAGCGATTTTGCTTGATAGCGAAAAGGCGCTTGTTTGCCTTTTCGGCCGCCTTGATCATCTCACCGCAATCGTGTACATTAATGGCCATTGGCTTTTCGCACAGTACGTGAAAACCTGCATTAAGCGCCATAATGCTGTGTTGTGCATGCAGACCGTTTGGCGAACAAACTGAAACAACTTCCAAATCTTTTTCGCTACCAATTAATGTTGCGGCATCCGTGTAGGAACGTGCGCCGTATTCATTTGCAAGTTTATCAGCTTTCTCTTTTGCGATATCGCAAACTGCTACCAGTTCCCCGTTATTGACTATATGCTCTGCATGACGTTGCGCTATCCTGCCGCATCCAATTATGGCAAATTTAATTTTTCTCATTCGCTGTACTTGTCTTAAAAACTATCTGAGGCTCTTCAATGATACTTAATTTATCAAACAGGGCTTTCCATTTTTCTATCACCGTTTTTTCGGCAAAATTGCGGGTATAATCCAGGCTGTTTTTTACAAGCATCTTGCCCAGCTCTGGCTTATCTATAATTGAACAAATGCTGTTGAACATTGCTTCATCATCATCCAAATCTACCATTAAACCACTTACATTATGCTGCAATAAATGAGGTATGCCCCCAACGTTTACCGATACAATGGGCAAGCCAAGGCACATCATTTCGATAAATGAGACAGGCGCATTGTCAACACGGTTGGTACATATGTAGATGTCGTAATCTTTTGCATATTCATTTTTTTGAAAATTGTTGATGTAGCCGGGGAAATTGATGCAATCTTCGATTTGCAACTGGTGGGCTAATTGCTGAACAAACTGGAGGGCTCCATGATCATAGCCTGCCATCATCATTTTAAACTTCGAATATTTTTTATCCAGTAACGAAGCAACCCGAACCGCCATTTCGGGGTTATAAATGTCTTCCAGTGTTCTCATCCATAAAATATGTGGCCGAAACTTTTCTTTCTTCTGAAACGAGTAATCATCCGTTTTTACAACGTTTGGAATTACCTGCCCGTATATGCCATATTCTTTTAGCGATGATTGCATATAGGTTGAGGGGAACACTACCACATCTGCTTTTTTTAACGGGTAGAAATACCTTGAAGAGTCTATTTTCATTCGTGCAGGTATACTTCCACCATGCACAATTAGCACTATTTTTTTATTGAGGATCTTCAGCAGTCGAACAGATGCCCTTGCCCATAATAAACTCATGCTTCCACCGTATAATGGAACAATGGCTATCTGGTACTGACCGGCTTTGAAAAATATGGAGCCCAGCGTATCAGCAAACCGAAGCCATTTATTTACAATATTTGAAACTTTAATTACGCTGAAACCATTTTTGGTAAGTAGCTCAGCAAGTTGGTCGGCAGCGGTGCGAAGGATTTTTACCTTGTTCTTTTCCGACAGGAATAACCCTACTATTAAAATCTTTGGTTTGTTGTTCATTCTTTTATCCGGGATGATTTGGCACGAGTGTTATAACGAATTATTGGGCGATAAATTATAAACTAGTAAGGTGATTGTGTTTAATATGTGAGATGACAGCTTTAAATTTTCCATTGGCAGTAAGCGGTATATCGTTCACCTCATTTATGTGTAAAATTATTTCTCCCAACTGGCTTTCCATCCGGTTTTTAATGGTACTGCGCTCTGTACCCGTTAATCCATTGGTAACTATGTTAAGCGTAAAACGATCCATTGCTTCCTGCACTACCTGCGCTTTTATAATGTTTGGCAGGTTCACAAAAATACCGTGAAAGCGCACCATTTCTCTTCCATCCCTTCCCACAACGGTATCCTCTACCCTGCCTATTATTTCTTCCACCACGGTAAAATTTCTACCGCATTTTGTTTGCTGATCTGCTGCTAATTTTACTACGTCGCCTATGCGGTAACGAATGAGGGGCTGGTCAAAGTTTAAAAAGCCGGTACAAACCAGCTCGCCTTCTTCGCCGGGTGCCGCAGGCGTTCCATCAGTCTTTATTATTTCAATAAAAGCGGAGTCGGGACTAATCAACAATTGTTCATGCTCGTTCTCCGATATCAACCCACACCATTCCACGCCACTCCATCCATCGTACACTTTACATTGGTAAACTTCGCTCAGGGTTTGTCGCATTTGCGGCGTTAGCTTTTCGCTGGACGTGAGCACTGCTTTCATAGCAGGCACCTGTAAGCCTGCTTCGTTTATAAACCTGGCAAGTATATAATTGGACATGGCGTAGCCAACCATGTATTCCGTTTTATACTTCCGCAAACCTTTAACATAGTTAATCACCGTTGCCTTGCTGATGTGATAGGCCGACAGGTAAAGCTGTTTTTCAACAAAGTTGTACCGGTAGTAAGGCGGCTTGCCCAAACCATCCGGAACGATGCGCCTTCCCCCTATCATGCCACGAGCATTGAACCTGCTTACACCCGCCCAGTTGCGCACCCGTGCTTCGTATAAAGCTGAAAGCCGCTGGTGCATGTTGTGCGAATAAAGTATGCTGGTGGGTGTACCCGTACTTCCACTGCTGGCGTAAAAGCTGCCGCTTTTTTCAGGCTTTACAGAGAGGAGCTCTGACTTTCCCTTTTGGCGAAGCGCATCCTTCTCCAACAAAGGAAGTGCTGTTATTTGTGAAAGCTCAAAATGGTGTAAAGATGCTTCATCAAAACCCGCATTTCTAATAACCTCGCGGTAGTACGGAACCGTTTGAAAGCTGTGTAATAAAAGTTTGCGAAGCTGGACAGTTTGGTAATCGTGCCACTGCTGCTTAGTATAAGCTTCTCGATCTTTAAACCCACGATATTCGTTTGCGAATATGCCGGAGAACCTGCGTTTGTGCCATTGATAACCGAATGCAGATACCGCCACATTTTGCAAAAACACCGGAAGCCGGGGATATATTTTATCCTGGATAAAACCCATGGTTAGGTGACAGATGACAGTTGGTAGCTGATGGTTGGTGGTTGGTTGTTGGTTGTTTCAAGTGCTTTTGGTGGTTGTTGTTCGTTCGCCTTTGGCTTTGTGCATTACGCCCGTCATCTGTCAACGGTCATCTCGCAACTGTCAACAGTCATCTGTGAACTGTCAACTCTTTCTGTCAACTATCGCCTGTCAACTCCTTATGTAGTACAAAAGTTCGCACCTGTTCCTCTTTAATTTTCCATCCATAATTGGTGTATGCTTTTATAGCCCTTGCATTATCTTTTTTTACAGAAAGAACCAGCTCGTACTGGTGGTATGAAGCAGCCAATCTTTCAAATTCTGCCATCAGTTTTTGAGCAATGCCCGTTCCCCTATATTCTGGGTGAACACCAATTACCACCAGACCTGCATAAGGCTTAAACGCGGTTGGACTGCCGGATGCGGATTTTGCAGGTTTCACTTTGCCGGTAAGTTTTCCTTTAATGTTTCGCCAGATAAATGGGTATTGAGGAACAACCTCCGGATGGAATAACAGCCACGGCTTGAATAGCAAGCTCTTTACTGCTTTACCAAAAGCATGTTGCAGCATTCCGCTGCTGCTGCCATCGCCACGTTTTGCAGGTACAAAACCTCCGCAGTAACCCACCACTTTGCCGTTTTCTGTTAGGTGAAAAAGGAAACGGTTGGGGCTGCATAAAAACCAATCCAGTGTTTTGATTACATAGGCTTTACCCAGTTTTGTTGCAAGCGAATTAGGAAAGCAGGCAATTTGGCAATCCGCAATATCAGGCAAGTCTTGGTTCTGCGAGCTCTTTGGTAACAAATCTGTTTGGTTTCTTTAATAGAGGTGTGGGTGTTGCAATAGCAAACAAAATAATGATGGGCTGCAAACTTATTTTTAAACCATTGTGTACCATTATCAGGCAAAACAACGCAAAAAAATACATAGCATATTGTTTTTGCGGTTGCCGTCGCCTGAGTATGGTAACGATTAAGCTGATATAAAACCCCCAATAAAATATCAACCCTAAAATACCATGTTCGGCAGCGGCTCTTACAAACTCATTGTGCGCCCCCGACTCTTCGGAAAATAATTTTTCCTTTTTTATAGTTGTATTGAAATTGCTGGTTCCTACGCCAATCACCGGGTTATCCGCAAATATCTTAAAGCCGATCCGCACCAACTCATCCCTGTTGGAGGTTCCCTCCTGTTCATACCTGTCGACTATTTTGCCACCAGTTTGATTGACCACATAACTGTAAATAAAAAAAGCGATCGGCACAAGAAAGATAACCTGGAAGTATTGTCCCAGTTTAGCCCGGTTGTAAAATAGATATAGGGCTACCACCACCCCTATAAAATATAAACCTCCCCTGGAAAACGTAAGTACCATTACCGTAGCGCAAAACGCAAGTATCAACACATTGATCAACTTATGTTTTGAATCTTCCGGGTTCATGATGGAAAGAAAAAGCAATATGCAACCCGTACCCAGGTAACCACTGAGTTGAACAGGCGCCAGTCCGTTACTTGCCTCCGAACTGGAATACAATCCATAATTAATTTTACCGGTAAGATGCGCAACGAATACAATGCCGGTGAGATAGATAAAAGCGATCTTAACGTTGTTGAGTACCTTATTAATAAATACAGGCTTCATATTGTTATACGATGCCCATGCTACCGCACCCAGTAATGCAAACGAATTCACTACAATGCTTCGTACGCTGATTGGTCTGTCCGGATACAGGTTATTTAAAATCTCCATGGCGCAAAAAAGTACCAGCAGGAAAAACCCTTTAAAATGCGGTGTTCTAAGTTTGCTTCCACGCAGAATGAGAATGGGAAAGCAAATGATGAAGAGATATTGCAACGTAAGGTAAGGCACCCACCGGGCAAAGCCTCGTACAAATACCTCGGTAAATATTGCATAAGGCAGGGTGCAAAAAAATCCTTCCACATCGCCATTGATTGCTTTAAAAACACAAAGGATTGCAACGCCAATATAAAGCCAGCCGGTTACCGGTACCGGTATGGTTTTTCCGCCCACCAGCATACCGACTATTACTGCTACAATGTAGTACCAGAAGAGGCTTTTGCCTTTCCAGAAAGGTTTAAGCTTTTTCAAAATAGCGGGTTACGGTTTGGTAGTAATTGTTTGCCCAGGCTTCAAGTGTTTGCGATTGAGCGTAGCTTCTACCGTTTTGTATCATGCCGGGTAAAAGGTGAATTTTGTTTTTTATTGCGCTTAAAGTCGTCGCTAAATTTACAGGATCGGCTGCATCAAATAAAAAACCCCTTTCTTCCTCACCCGTCATTTGTTTTGCCATGCTAATGTTATTGATCACCGGTATGCAGCCATGAAAGAATCCTTCCACCGGCACTTTACCAAAACCTTCAAATAAAGGTGCTTGCACAACAAAGTCGTGCTCGCGATACAATCCTCTTAATTCAGACCAATTCGTCTTACCAACCAGGTTAATCTCCGAAGCAAGCTGGTGGTCGTTTACAAATTGTTCTAATGTAGTGCGCATCGGTCCGTCACCAACAACGGTCAAATGAAACGAAAAATTTTGCTGCTTCAATATCAAACATGCTTTTAGTATGGTTAGCTGATTTTTATAATCGATCAGGGTTCCAACCGTAATTAACCTGAAATGATCCATACCCACTTTTTTAATTCGCTGAATTCTTTCTGCCACCTGTGTTACCTCTTCCCTCCACTCAGCTTCGCTGTACGATGGACTAAAGCCCGCATGAAACCTTGCATTGTTTTCATCCTTATCCGTGTAAATCCAAACTGGCCCTTTAAAATAATTTTTCAACACCCATTTTTGCAACCGGTAGGTGGCTGGCTCTCCGCCGTAATTTTTCCACGTACCCGTATAAGTACCAAATACTTTTTTATGGTTGAGGTAAAAATACAGGAAGCCCGGAATGTTTAGGTTGTTGGGGAAACGTTGGTAAACTATATCACTTTTTACACTAACTGTTTTGAAGCCTTTTAACCATTTGGGAAGAATAGAAATGATACGGAGTTTGTCTTTAAGTGTATCGCCGCCCGCCAGTGGTACTGGTTCAAAAGTGATTGATCGATTGCCATAAAAACTAATCACTTTGGATCGATCTGTTTTATCAAAAGGGCAGCAAATGGTAACGGAAGAGAAATGCGAAGCGAGCGCCTCCAACTGGCGAAGCAAAATATGATTTTCAGTACCTACCCTGCCATCAGCAGTTTTATAATGAATACAATCTGATACAATACCTAAGCGCACCTTATTAATTTTTAAATGCGTTTAAGTAACGTTTAATTATTAATTGCCAATCGTGTTGCGCCGCCCATTCCTTTGCATTGGCTGAGTAAACTTCGTAGTTAGCCAGTAAGGTTTTAATGGCGTTGGTTATTTCTTCCGCATTTGCAGGATCTACCAGGATGCCCGTTTTCTCATGCACGATCGCATCGGCGATACCGCTGTTACGGCTGCCAATAACCGGTTTGCCAAACGCATTGGCTTCCAGTACCGCGATACCGAAACCTTCAAAATCGCCGCTACCGGTATGGTTACTTAACATCAGTTTTATTTGCGAACCTGCCAGGTGAGCAAGCAATTCGTTCCTGGAAACGGCGCCATAAAAATGAATTGCATCATCCACTTTTAACTGTTTGGACAAAGCAGTAAGCCGCTCCTTCCACACCGGTTTACCTACAACATGATATTGAACCGCAGGATATTTTGAAATGATTTGAGGCAACGCTTTTATTACATTCTCTTGCCCCTTGCGTTCCGTAACACTGCCAATAGTTATTAAAGCTGGCGCACCTGGTAAGGATGTTGATCGTTGATTGAATTCAATCAAATCGATCCCGTTATGGATCACATAGGTTTCAATTTTCTCTGGTAAACTTGCAGGCAGAAACTGCAGGGTATAGCTTGATACCGCAATGATCTTATTAAACGCTTTCAATGACGAAGACGTTATGCGTTTTGACAAGGGGGATCGGATATCCAGTTCGGAACCATGTACTACAGCGATCAGCACTTTCTTTTTAAAGAGCAGCCTGATGGCTTTACCCAACCACAACGAAAATTTGCCCGAACAAATAATAAGATCCGCCTGCAGCGAATGCCTAATGGCTGACAAAACACGGTGTATATAAGTGCCGAGGACAAATTTTTTTCTATTGATCCAGCGCACCTGGAAATTTTGTTTTATGCTGAAGTTGAGCAGTTCATGGCGGGATATGCCAATCACATCTGCTACCACCCGTACGGAGTAACCTTCATTAGCAAGTGATCGTGCAAGGTGATAAGCATGGTTGCCGATACCACCTGCATTGGGCGGGAATTCGGAAGAAATGATCAATATTTTTTTGCCGTCCGTATTCATTACTTCTCCAGCATATTAATCCCATCATCCCTTTGCAACATCCGGCTGGCGATGCTTTTCGCCCGCCAGAATTGAATAAGTAATATCGGCGATTTCAACACTGCCAGTACCAAGCTTGCCGCCAGCATTTTATTACTTCCTTTATTTCGATAATGAACATTTGACAGCATTACGCCCAATAACATCATTGCTTTGTACAACCGTTTTGGATAATATTTTTTGAAAAGAAAAACAACACTCGGTATGGGCTTAGGCGCAAACCATTTTTTTGGGCGGAAGCCATCCCAGCTACCCATTTCGCGTAAACCGCCATCCGGCACTTTGAGGTGAACCCTCGCCGCATAAGGATTGGAGATGGATTTAAAACCGTTTAGATATGCCCGCAAACCAAACTCGCCATCACCCATCCGCTGCTTGTTATACTGCTCATCAAATAAGCCGATCATTTTAAACACCGACCTTTTTACCATAGCATTGCCACTATCGAACTGATCGGCCCAGCGGAAGTAATTATAACTCTCCGATACTTTCATGCCCACTTTTGCCAGCGATACACCGGCAGAAATATCGCATGCAAAAAAATCAAGACACTTCAAGTGCTGTTCTATCCAATCAGGTTCAACCCTCGAATCATCATCAAAAAATAACAGGTATTCGGCAGCAGTTGATCTCACTGCATTATTACGCGCTGTCCACAACAAGCGCTGCTCCTGGTAAATAATATGGAGGTTAAGATGGAATGATTGATAGAAGGCCTCTTCAAATGGATCGGACTGATCTACTATGATCACCTCGAAATTTCGATAGGATTGCTTTTCAAGGTCGGCGAGCACATCCTTTAAATAGTTATAACGATTGAGTGTTGGTATGATAACCGCCACCATGGGTCTTTCCGCCAACAGCTTAGAATCGAAAGAATGGTATGCATCCCGAATTACCGGCTTTCGGTAGGGGTTAAACTTAGGTGTTGCTGCTGCTTTCCTAAAACTTGCAATTTCTTTCACCGGGTTATTTAGTGAAAACAATCGTTGCACAAAAGCGAAAGTAGCCCACGGCTTGCCCCAGTATTTAAAAAGGAAAGTGTATTCATCGTGCAGCGATGGCTTGGGTAAAGTTGCTATTCGCTCAGCAACTTCTTTACTTGTCCAGGCAAGTTCGCCGCGGTTCCATGCACGATAACCAATATCTGCATTTCGTGCAGATTCCGTCTCATATGTGTTATCGGCAACTATGCTAAAATGTTCGGAAGGCAACCATTCCGGATGATAATAGCACGAAGCAAATTCAATACTTTTTGAGGGAAGAATATTGAACTGCCAGCCGGGTTGTGTATATCTTATAAACGAAAAGATCAAGCAGGTATGTTTAACAACTTTCTGTATTCTTCCTCAAACTCATCTGCCTGCCTTTGAAGTGTAAACCTGTTGATTATGGTTTGTCGGGCCACTGGTCCCAGTTTTTTGCGCAACATTTTATCAGCTATAATTGTCTCCAATTTTTCAACCATGTCGTTGAGATCATATACATTACAAAGTAGCCCATCCTCGCCATGGGTGATTACTTCTTCCATACCACCACTTTTTGTACAAAGCACCGGCAACTCCATCGCCATCGCTTCCAGGCATACATTGGCAATCCCTTCATAAACGCTTGGCAGAAAAAAAATATCGACTTCATTATATAAATGCAATATCTCATCCCTGTTCTTTTTTCCCACTAATTCAACATAGTCATCCAGCTTCATTGCATGCAGGTGATACATCAACTCCTCACGCTGTGGCCCATCGCCCACTATCTTCCATTTGAAAGCAATTTCCTATTTCTTAAATTCATTCACCGCCATCAAAGCGGGTAAATAACCTTTTTGAAAAGTGAATCGTCCAATGGTTAGTATGGTTACAATTGCATTAACGGGAGTTGGTTTGGTACGCTTGAATAGTTCCGCATCAATAGACGGTCGGTTTACGAAAATCTTTTCAGGCGAATTACAAAACGGCATGATCGTTTGCGCCATATCCTGCGATACACAATGGATGGCATCTACAACAGCAAACAATTTTTTTAAGTCTTCTTTTCGTTTCGAATCCGATATCGGTTTTACTTTTTCAGCAGTCCCCCTGCAACTTACCACCGTTTTCGCCCCCACTTTTTTTATCGCGTTCATCCAGGAAATAGCAAGCCCTGAAAATTCAAAATGAATAATATCAAATGGTTTTGCCGTAAGCAACTTTGCCTGCAGGTTAGCCCGTAGCCTAGTTTTTAAATGGCTTCGCGATGTAGATAGCGAGCTAAATAAAACGCCTGAGTGCCTCGATAATACGTTGGCTGTTTTACGAAGGGTAGAAAGATCATGAATAGTTGTTACATCAATCCCGGACCGCTTCACTTGTTCCAGGTGCGATTCATTCACACTACCGCCGCCTGAATTTTTTATGACCGTTACCTGGTGACCCCTTCGTTGTAACTCAAGTACTTTGTTTGTTACAAAGGTTTCTGTAAGCGAAGGGAAGTCGCCGGTAATTATACAAATATTGAGTTTTTTATTTTGCATTACGATGTTGCTGATGCCAGTTTACAAGAGAATACAATGCCCAGATGATACCGCTGTAGTCCACCTGCTTAACCATATGTTTTTTCAGCAACAATTCAATCTGTTTCCGGTTGAAATGATCGTTCAATTCAGAGGGCATGTGCATTAGCTTATCGGTAACATCCGTTCTAATTTCGTTCCGCAGCCAGTTGCGCATTGGCACCAGGAAGCCTTTCTTTTGTTTTAGTACGAGCGATGGATCCACTTTATTCATCAACATTTTTTTCAGGTTGTATTTGCCGATGCCATCCTTTACACAATCGCTGTAACGTAGTCCCGCACTGTAATCCAATATAGTATTAGATAAATAGGGAACCCTTACTTCCAGGCTATGAAACATACTTGCCCTATCCACTTTCATTAGAATCCTTTGCAGGTGAAGGTTCATTTCAAGCTCCCGTACATTGCTCATGATTGTTTCCACATCGCCATTGCCCCGCTCAAAATTTGCCCGGATAGTTTTTAAAAAATAGGGCTCCTGTATATCGTGTTTAAAAATCTTTTTTATCCATGCATCGCCACCAAACGTAAACAGCGAACGATAGTAGAAATCGGTGAAGCTTTTACTTTTTAAAAACCGGCTAAAGTTGGAGAAACGTTTCGTGCCGGAAATGCGGGAGCTGACATATTGCAATAACAAAGTGGTTTTGCTCTGGAAAAATAAAGGACCCTGCTGTAGCATTCGCATGTTGCGTTCATAACCCCAGAAAAGTTCGTCAGGTCCGTCGCCGCTTAATACCACTTTTACATGCTGCCTTGCATATTTGGATACCACCAGCGAAGGAATGGATGAAAAATCGGCAAACGGTTCGCTGTATGCTTTGGTATTATCGTCCAGTGTATCCAGCAAATCTTTTTCAGTGATCTGCTTTATGAAACTTTTGATTCCAAATGCCTTTGCATATTGTTTTACATTATCTGTTTCGTCTAAAATGTCGCCCTGGTTGCCTATGGTAAATGCATGTATTTCCTGTTGCTGGTTTGCCCACCACGATAGCAACGGGCTGTCAACTCCACCAGATAAAAAGGTGCCCACGGGCACATCACTAACTAACTGCTCATTTACCGTTTGCCTATATAATTCTTCTTCATTAACAAAGCCTCCATGATTAGAAGAATTGGTAAAGAAATAATAACGGCTTACATCCACCCCATTACTGGTAATGGTTGCATAATGACCGTGTGGTAAAAGAAACGTGTTTTGTACAACGCCTGAATTATCTGGTACAAAACCAAGCTGCAAATAGTTGCCCAATGCTGCATAGTCAAGTCCATTGTTCTTTATGGATTGGTAGTTGATGATGTGATCGTACTGCGAACTGAATATCACATCGGTTGCGGTAGTGCCAATGTAAAGGGGCTTGATACCAACCCTGTCTCTGGCCACCAGCAATTCATTTTTTTGCTGATCGTAAAATGCAAAGGCAAACATGCCATCAAATTCGCGAAGCACCCTATCAACTCCAAAATGTACCAATGCATATAAGAGAACTTCGGTATCGCTTGTTGAACGAAATTGAACACCCTTCGCTCTCAGCTCACTCTTGTAATTGTCGGAGTTATAAATTTCGCCATTGAATGTTAGGCAATAGTTACCGCATTGTGATAACATAGGCTGGCTGCCATTTTCACTCAGGTCGCGAATGGACAGTCTTACAAAACCTGCAGTATAGTTTTTATTCTGCCAGATGCCATTTGAATCCGGCCCGCGCCGGTACATTTTTTTCAGGCACCATTCTATATAACCATGGCGGTCCGCCTCTGCTGGCTTCAAACTATAAATACCAACTATACCACACACGGCAAAACAATTTGAGAATGTATGAACGATACAGCAACATCTAATTCAACATAAGTTTTCAGGTTTTTCAATCTTGCGATATTGCTTAATTAGTAAACGTTTCCGCCTTCTTGGTATGCTTTACGCCAAACCAACGCTTTATCTTTTTCTTGATGCTATACGGACTCCAGGTATAGGGTATCACCCCGAAATAGGGAACTACTATTCGTTTAATGGTGTACTTATTTAATTTGGTGGCAAGCCTATCCATCTTTTCAAATCCCAGCATCATGGTGGTAAGCGTTCCCCACTTCTCACCGAGCCGTTCATGAATAACTTTTACCTCGTTGTATAAAAAGCCAAACGAATTGGTGCCATGATAATTGTATTCAAAAGGCAACGGAACTATACGTACAGAATGCGCATTATCTATAAATGCTTCGCGAAATGAAGCCATGTCTGCTTTTACATTCATCTCCTCATGAAGCCGCATCCAGTCGGCTAATAATTTAGTAGTTGCAGGATTTTTAGTCATCGCAATCACGCCCGTGTTGTACTCCGGAATAACCGTTTCGTAACGTAGTTTAAAATCGGGGCGATGTTTTAAAAAGAAGGCATAGCTGTGCATGAAATTATCAACGGTCATCGCCATATCAAAAATATCGAGCGCATCAAATAGGTTATCTATGGGGGCGCAAACAAAAGTATCGCTGTCAAGAAAAATAGTTTTATCGAAAGGCGTTTGTGAAAGTGCTAAAATTTTGTTGGCGTACGTTTCTACCGGCTCAACAAAAATAAGTTGATCGAACACCGGGTGGGTGTAAGTGTTGTCGTCGGTTATCATACAAATAGGCAGGGAAGTAAAACGCCTTAACGACGTAGCCGCAATTTCAGCTTCCTTTAAATATTTTACCCCAACGGCAGTATATAAAAAGCCCTTGCTATTATCAATCTTTATTTCTGCATCCATCTTCAAAACAAAAAAGTTTGTGTGCCTGGATGGGCTTGTACATAATTACGAATACTCACATGATATAACGGATGGATATTTTCGCCATCGGTTGCAAGCATATATATTTTCTTTTGCGGAAACTGCGTTTTTACCCTCGCCAAAAACTCATCCCACGTTTCAGTGGAATTGTTTAACGGAACATAATGCGGAAAAGCAATCACAAGGTCGGGGCGCATATAGGCCATATGCCTGTTGCCGCAAAGCACCACAGCACCCATTGGTATATCGCTGTAGCGTTTTTGAATGTCACTCACCTGTGTATGGTAAGTTTGCTCGCGGGTTATAGTTTTTTTATAAAGCGTTACCGCCATACTTACAGAATAGGAAAATATTGCCACCACCAAAAGGGGTACAATAAGCAAATATTTATTATAACCAAGCCGCAAAATCAAATAGAGCACAACCACAACAAAAATCATGATCAGACCAGGCGCTAACAACCGCATATTAAAGTTGTCGAAAAATGCCTGGTAGCGGTTAAACGTCAGCATTAGTAGATAAACCATTCCCCCTATCAAATACAAATCTCTTGAACGCGGATATAAAAACCTCTTTCGCAATAAGAGGCGTTTAAAAAGATCGCCTGCTTTCTTTTTGTAAATGAGTAATGCAATGCAAGCGATAAGTACAGGTAGAAAGTTAATGGTGTACACAAATTCGAACTGCATATAAAAGCCAACTACCAGCATAATGGCAAATTGCAATATGGTTTCCCTGGCAGGCACCCGTTCAATACCCGTAGGAAAGCCAGTCATTACTTTGTTATGGTTTAAGTAAAGGAAAATACTGATGGCAATAAAAGCAGAAAGCACCATCACCGATAAGCCTCTTTTATAATCTCTGCGGATAAAAAGTATAAGTGCAACATAGTTAAGCAATGGTACACACATATAACCGATATATCGAAACAGGAACATTGCCAGCGAACAAAGCAGTATGCCTGCAAGGGCGATGTACTTATACCTGTTCAGGTAACTATTAATAAAGTAAAGCAGGTAAAATAGTGCGGTAACAAATGGAATTTCGCTCCAGGTATAGGTAAAGAAATCAAGAACGGGATAGAGGAAAAACACCAGCGCTATTATCCAGCAATAACTGCCGGCAACTTTATACAGCAAGCGAAATATAAATCCCAAACACAAGATGTTAATGAACTTGGACGACCAGAAAACAGATACTTTAAAGACTACTGAAACCAGGTAGATAAGCGCCGGGTATCCCACCGGCCAAATAGCAAAATATTGTTTATCTGCGCCGGGCGTGGTTCCAAAACCGGCTGTATAAAACCCATTTCCGTTTAACAGGTTTTGTGCAAGTGAGAGGTACGAAGTTGAATCCGGCGTAACATACCCGTTAGACGATACCAGTGATTTGCACACGATCAAAAAAGTCAGTAGAAAAAACTCGATCACCAAAAAAATGACAGGGTTGAACCTCTTATGCATTGCTACTTCGACATTTTTTTAAATATGATTTCAGGCACATGAACAAGTATAGCAGCGATTAGCCGCCAGGCAGTTTTGGAGTAAACAACGTTCCGGCGTTTAGCTATGGAACGTAGAATGAGTTTAGCGATACTCTCCGGGGAACTTACCAGGAAACCCGGTGCCTTCGTTTCGTTTAGCATCTCTGTATCCATATAGCCGGGGATAAAGGTGGTAACTAAAAAATCTTTATGATGCTTTTGTCGCAATCCACTTGCATAAGCTATCATAGCGGCTTTAGCACTGCCATAAACATAGTTGAGCGCCCGTCCACGAACGCCTGCAATGGAGGTAGTAATAAAGATGGACTGCAAACTTTCTTTACTGGCTTCCATCAACCGTTCAATAAATAATACCGGTTGCGTATAATTTACGCCCATTACTTCTGCCGACGATACGTTACTGCCTGACATGACACCGGCAAGGTTGATGAAGCAATTGATATTTGCAGGAAATTGATAGACGGCAACGTCTTTATTTAAATCGAACTCCTGCAACACAACACTTGAATGAGACGTGGTATTCGCATGTTGTTGCAAACCTTCGAGGCGACCAATGTTTCGTGCTAATAAATAGATAACAGACCTTTCGTTGGAGCTACAGATGGACTTAACTAAGTGCGACGCTATGGGTGAAGCAGCCCCTAATATAAGATACGTTTTCATCAGTTGTTACCCGTATAACGCAGGTTTTGTTGCGATTGAAACTTGCCCGATTGAATAGCCTCCGGGATGGATGAAAAGCAATCTTTGGTTTTGTAAACCTTGCCACTACAATCTTTTACCAATGCATCCAGCTCAGAAATAGCCTGCAGGTTTTTTGTATTGATTGGAAAATCGAGCGCCAACGTATACCCTTTTTCAGGGAAAGAATTAGGGGCTTTTGCATTTCCTTCGCCAAACAATTTCAACACGGCTAGAAACGAACCAGCACCATATTTATTAATGATGGTAAGCGCCTTTGAAATTCCTTCGAAAGATACCTCTGGCGGTAGCACAAACTGGTATTGGGTGAAACCCTTTTTACCATATATGCGGTTCCAGTTCAAAATACTATCAAGCGGGTAGAAAAACGGATCGTAATGTACAATGCTGTCTGCCTCGCTTTTTGCCATACCATAATAAATGGCGTTAAATGTTTTTACGGTTAATGCATTCAATGTAAATGATGGTAAATTGAAAGGAACAAAAAGCTTAGGCGTTTTATGCACAGCAAGGTGAAGACATTTATTTATTTCAGCCAGCTTTGCATGCTCACCTAAAAACATTACGCTTTTGCCCTGGCTTTTACCCGATGAAAGGCAATCTATCCAGGCAACTGAATAAGTGGTGTCTTGGTGTGAAGCAAACAGTTCAAAGGTTTCAGCAAGTCCTTTTAATTTGATGACTGTTTGCCGGATATAAGAAGTCTCAACATCTTTTAACTGCATGACAGCGCTTACTATAATGCCGGTCAACCCCATGGCACCAAAGGTTTGCCAAAACAAATCTTCGTTGTTGGTGCGGGAACAGGATACCGTATCACCCGCATGGTTTATTAATTCAAACGAAAGAATGTGGTTTGAAATAGAACCATCCTTGTGATGGTTTTTTCCATGGATATCACTGGCAATAGCACCACCAAGCGTAATGAATTTGGTGCCCGGTGTAACCGGCAAAAAATAGCCTTTCGGAACCATAAGCCGGAGCAGTTCATCTAAAGTAGTACCAGCCTGGCAGTTGACCACCCCGTTACTAAGGGAAAGAATATTATTAAGATGAAGTGTTGAGAGTGAAACAGCATTCAACATACAGTCGCCATAACTTCTGCCATTTCCTGTTGCAAGTATCTCGCTGTTTTCAATGATCGCTTTAGAAACATCTTCTACAAAATAGGGTTGATATTCCTTTGAGCGTATAACCGGGTTATTACCCCACGAGGTCAGGTTTTTATCGCGGATGATCATTTTGTATAGATGACGTAAAAATTAAAAATGCCCCACAGTGCTACCGTTGTCAAAAGCACTTTATCGGTATATAAAAAATCGGTTGGGGATTCTGTTGTTTCGGTAACCATTGTTTTTTGCAAATGCCGCAGCAAGCCTATCACAACAAACACAGAGCCCATATAATAATACTTGAAATGAAACTTCGCAATGATCTCGGCATCCTGTGTATATAAAATATAGGCTACTATCGCAATTGCCGCCAGTATGGAAATGGTTGTATCGAGAAACGATTTATTATACTCCTGTATAGATTTTCTGCCAACGCCCACGTTGCCATTCACCAGTTCACCTCTTCGTTTTGAAAATGCGAGGTATAACGAAAGAATAAAAGTGAGCAGGATGATCCATGATGTGATCTCGATGCTGATGGCAACACCACCGCCTACTATCCGCATTACAAAACCTATGGCAATGATCACGCAATCAATAATGGGTATTTGTTTAAGGTAAAATGTGTAAAACACATTCATCACGAAGTAAAGGCTAATTACCAACAGTGTATTTTGGTTGATGCCATAGGCAACTACAAGGCTTGCCATTAATAACAAAACCGATAAAACATAGGCATTGGCTACAGGTATTAAACCGGCAGCTATCGGGCGGTTACGCTTAAGTGGATGAAGGCGATCTTCCTTTACATCGCGCAGATCGTTCAATATATAAATGCTGCTGGCTGCCAAACAAAAAGAGATGAAAGCAAGAATGGTGGTCTGTAAATAAGGAAGTTCAGTAAAACGACCTCCAAAAAATAACGGGAAAAATACGAAGGTGTTTTTGATCCAGTGTTTAGCCCTTATCAAATGAAAATAATCCTTTACGCTGCCCAGCGAAAGGATGAAGAAACTTTTGGTTGGCGAGCTGGAACATTCCTTTATCGCCGGCTGAATTGCCATAAGCTGTCAAATGATAATTGGATATTGGATACTGCTGTTTCAGGCGATTGGCTTTTTCTGCGCCCTTACAGTTTTTTGTTGAAAACCTGCCGGTAAAAATGCCGTTTTTGTATTCGGCGCGGGTGCAGATGAGTTCCGTGTTTAAATAGCACGCAACAGGCTGCAACCAAAAATCTACCGAAGCAGAAACGATAACAACAGTATGTTTATTTTTCAGCAGCTCATTTATTACTTCCATTGCTTTGGGGCGAAGGGTGTTTTTTAACTTTGTGAGGAAAAAGTGTTCGCCAAGTTCTTCCAGTTTAGCCCTGCTGTAACCTTTGAACAGGATGGACAGCACCGTTTGCTTTGTTACTCCTGACAGTGACGGAAAGATCATTTCAACTACAAACAAGGGTGACAATATCACCAATAAGCCATAAAGCCTGAAACTTCCTTTGGCAAATTGTACAAATTGCATAAAAGAGTCGGTATTGGAAATCGTCCCGTCAAAATCGATGCAGTGTAGCTCGGCAGGCGGTAAAGTTTGAGCATTTGTCATGGTGGCGCTAATTACTTTGTGTAGGCTGCTGCGTGTTATTCAAAGCGTATAAATAGCTTTGGCGCAATTTTGCCGTTACCTTCTCCCAGGTATAGTTTTCAATTACTTTATTATAGCCACGCTCTCCCAATTGATCGCGTAAGGCCTTGTTTGTACTCAGGTTTTGCAGATGATTACATAGACTTTCATTGTCGTGCGGATCAATCAGCAATCCGTCAACTCCATTATTTATCACGTTTTTAACTGCACCGATTGCAACACCTATAACCGGTTTTTTGCAAATCCATGCTTCCAGAAAAACAATCCCGAATGACTCATTATAACTGGGGAGTACCAAAACATCAATCGAATGAAAGATGTGAGCCTTTTCTTCGAGAGCGAAATTCCCTTTCCACTTTATGCGGCTTGAAATTGAATCTGGAAGTTGTTTGGCAAACTCCTTTAACTCCTCCAGGTACGTATTGGCCGCGCCAGCTATTAACAGGTATAAGTTGGGATGAAGCTTTGCCGATTGCAAAAAACTATTTAATAGATGTAGTACGTTTTTAGTTTTTTCTATCCTTCCCACATAACCTATTAGTACCCCATGTTCCGGAATACCGAGTGATTGTCGGTAATCTTTTACTTTATTACTATCTATTACAAAGTCTTCCGGGTTTACACCGGTACCTATCACAACAATTTTGTTCTTTTTAACGCCCAGGGCTTCCAATCTTTCCTTTTCGTACAAAGTGCTTGCAATGTATCGGTTGGATGCATTAATAGAATCGAGCTGAGTTTTATAAATAGCTTGTTTGGATTCGTTAAGGTTTAAATGGATAGCACCCAGATAAAAGAAATTGCATTTTCTCCATAACGGAAGTTGCATATAATAATAACTGGCCGACGAACCACAAATTGCATCTGCATCGGTTGTCATCAGGTATTTTATCATGGATGGCGAGTATGGGCCAGATGCTTTAATTAACATCTTTTCCGGTATACTAAAACCAAGTTTCACCATCAGCTTAAAAATATAAGGATATACCCATATGTGCCAGCGTTGGTAAGGAAAACGGATGACCTTAACACCGTTGATCGTTTCCCTTGCGGGTTCAATTTTCTTAAAAAGTTTTCGCTCGGGGCCATACATGGAATTGCAAGTAACTACGGTTACGTCATCGCCATAATCCTTTACCAGGCGTTCGGAAAAGTTTTTAAAAAGAAATTGAACGCCTCCTTCAGATGGATGATAGAGATGTGTGACGTGAACGATCTTCATATAGGTAAATACAATTTTTTATGCCGGAACTTTTACCGTTGCGGGCATCAGCGCTTCACGTAGTACATCAGCAACACGATCGGTACAACCACCATCCGTATAGGTAATGATCTCTTTTAAAATATCGTTGCTTACTTTATTAGAATGCTGTGGATGCGCAAGTGCTTCATTTATAAATACGATCAATTCTTGTTTTGTAGTGGCTTGTTTTAAACCACCCGATTTCATGATAGGCATAAAATGTTCCTGCATATACATGCCTTGCAACAAATGCGATTTGGATGCATCTTTATCGTACGCCGGTCCAATTTGCGGCTTGGCAAATGCGCTTCCATCAACCGTCATAGTAGAACTTACATTAACATGCACATCGGTATAGGCGAGGGTGGAGCAAAGCTTCACAATGTCGTCCCTGCTAATGTTACTGTTCTGTAACTTTTCAGCGCCGGTCCACGATGTTTCATAAATGATATTTTTTGATGGTCCTACTGCGAGTTTCCATCTTTCAATTTTATCCATTGGGTGGCAGCGAAATAAAACAACCGGTTTTCCCTTAATGTCACCATTTGTAATGGCTTCATCAATATCTTTTAAAAACATAGTTTCCTGCGGAAGCAAGGCTTCGGGTCCGCCAGAGTATAAAATAATTTTGCTGGCTTTATTTGTTATTCCAGCCTGTTGGCTCCACTCCTGCTTCGTTTGTAAGAAATCAGGGTTGAAATAAAAGTCGAACTGCACAGCACCGGTAACCACAACTTTTGCGGTAGGCTTCAACAACGGGTAAATTCGTTTCAGTTGTGTTTCGTTGTATTTGTTCCAAAGCATATACACATCGTATTCTACTGGCAGCCAGCCACGCTTTGTAACATTGTCAAACGACAAAATGGAGGTAAGCATTTGCTTCCCTTCATTCTTACAAACCTGCAATAACACATCCTCCTGCTTGTGAAAGGGTGTTACAGTAAATACGGCATCAATATCAAGTTCGCCCACCAGCATGCTCATTTCAGCATAATTGGTTGCTGACCTCAGTAGCATCTTTTCTCTTTCAAATAGTTTTGTCGCCTGTCCAGGCAAAGCATACAACAAACTGTTATAACGCTCCCTGGCGCTTTTCAGCAACCTTGTTTTAAAGGGGGTAAACTGTTTAAGGTATTTTTTCTGTATTGCCTTACTGGGCGTTTTGCTTTGAAATTTATTGAACCAGATGTCTATCTTATTGCGAACGTCCTGGTATTCCTTTGCCCACCTGGATTCCGGTAAAAGATGAACTTCAAATCCCTCACGTTTCAATTCTTCCACAAGGTCTTCCTGGTACCAGGTGAGGGCAATAACCGGTTCAGCAAAATCGCGAAGTTTATGCAACAGCCCGCTCCGGTACAGGTACCTGATGGAAAAACTAAAACTAATTGTAACCAGTATTCTCTTCTTTCTCATTAAGCCAATGCAAATAGATGTTATGAAAACACAATGCCACTTTAATTCACTACCCAGGTGTGATCTACTAAAATTCCATCTTTCATTGAATCGATTATTTTACCTGTTCCATAGTAGTCGCCTTTTTCAACCTCCATAATGGTAATGCCTTCAATATGGTCTGTTATCTCGTAGTCGTATTTCAGCAGTATATCTACAGAATACCGCCCCGGCATAAAGGGTAATTTAGGTATGTGGCAAATGATATCTCCCTGTGTTTGCAATTTCATCACTCCATTGTGCGATACCCTGGTGAGCAGGTTGCCAATCTCCTGTTGAAAGCTGTTGCGGATGATTAGGTTGACTACCGGGTTAGGACTGTTTTCGGTAGTTTGGTAACTGATGCGGATGTTTGCCTTCATACCCGTTTCAAGCATGGCAACCGGTTCCATTTTACTATTTAAAAACTGGATATCGGTAACCATAAATTTGCCATTACCATTTCTTTCTTCGGTATTGATGGTAGCTTTTTCAACGGGGGCCATTGCCGCATTTTTCAAATAATAATCCACCACATCTGCCGGCGAGCCTTCGTAGGTTATTTCGCCACGTTGAAGAAGTACAGCACGGGTACAAAGGTTTTTTACGGCAGCCATATCGTGCGATACAAATAAAACAGTACGACCTTTTTTGCCAGCCACTTCCTGCATTTTACCAAGACACTTCTTTTGAAATTCCGCATCGCCCACCGCCAGCACTTCATCTATAATTAATATCTCCGGATCGAGGTGTGCAGCCACTGCAAAAGCAAGCCGCACCTTCATACCACTGGAGTAACGTTTTACAGGGGTCTCCATAAACTTTTCAATCCCGGAGAACTCCACAATATCTTTATAACGATTATCTATTTCTTTTCGTGTTAAGCCCAGTATGGTTCCGTTGAGATAAATGTTTTCGGCACCGGTTAACTCAGGATTGAACCCGGTGCCTACTTCCAGTAAACTGGCTACTTTTCCATGTATCTCTATTCTGCCCTCGGTTGGTTCGGTTATGCGGGATAATAGTTTAAGTAACGTACTTTTTCCTGCACCATTTTTTCCAATGATGCCCAATACTTCGCCTGAGTAAACTTCGAAAGAGATATGGCGGTTCGCCCAAAAAATATCTGCACTATTCTTTTGATCCTTTAGCTTTTTCAGGTTACTGATGCGCCTGTAGTTTTTGAATGGCGCTTTTAGGGATGACAGAATTGCACCAACCAGGGTTTCCTGTTTTTGTTCCTTAACGCCTATACGATATGCTTTGCCGAGGTTATTAACTTTTATAGCGAGTGGATGCAAAATGGTGTGTTGGTTATTGGATGGATGATTTTAAAACTTGCTCTGTAGGAGCATCCTGTTTATAGAAAATATAATGGGATGTTTTGTAGCTCCGCAGGAGCTTCCTATTATGCGATATCAGGGAGCACCTAAGGAGCAGAAAACACCTGCGTTGAAAATAACAGCCATTTTTTTCGCTACATTTTTTCCGACCCCTTCCATTATCAGGGGGCACCTACGGAGCCCATGGAATTTCTTCGTTTCTTATTTCTACAAACAGGTTGCTCCGATGGAGCAGAAAACACCTCGTTGAAAATAGCAGCCATTTTTTGTAGCTACATTATTGCCGGCTACTTTCGTTATCAGGGGGGCACCTACGGAGCCCATGGAATTTCTTCGTTCGGTATTTCTACAAACAGGTTGCTCCTATGGAGCAGAAAACACCTGCGTTGAAAATAACAGCCATTTTTTGTAGCTACATT
>JANPIA010000566.1:0-7940 GCA_031424735.1 Segetibacter sp. | reverse complement strand
GCTCAACAGAGAATATAGTGTCCGGCAAATCGTGGAAAGCAGCCCCATCACCCATCACTTTTTCAAGCGCCTATGGCGGTGAAGATTACGATGCCAATCGCGAACAAACGGGATGGAATAAGCCTGCGTTTAACGATGCTTCGTGGCGGCAGGCGTTGGTAGTAAATAGTAGTGCGGTGCTCCGCTCACAAATAACGGATCCCATTAAAATCATGGAGAAGTTCACCCCAAAGAAAACAGCGAAAGTGAGTGACAGCGCTTATGTTTTTGACCTGGGACAAAATGCATCAGGCATACCTGCAATTACTGTCAGTGGCAAAAAGGGAGATACCATAAAGATCATAACCGGGGAACTGCTAAACCCCAATGGAACGGTCACACAACGGAATATTGGGGGGCCCTTTTACTTTCAATATATTTTGCGTAGCGACATATCGGAAACCTGGCAACCCCGCTTTAGTTATGGGGGTTTTCGGTATTTGCAGGTAGAAGGTGCGGTGCCTGTAGGCGAAGCCAATCCTCATAAGCTGCCGCTGATAAATGCTGTTATGGGATTGCATACACGCAATTCAGCAGCAGGCGTTGGAGAATTTTCCTGCTCAAACAACTTGTGTAATAAAACAAATACATTGATAGATTGGGCGATAAAAAGCAACCTGCAAAGTGTGCTGACAGATTGCCCGCACCGGGAAAAATTGGGATGGTTGGAGCAGGTTCATTTAATGGGAAGTTCCATTCGCTATACTTACGAGGTGGTAAACCTTTTTAAAAAGAATGTAAACGATATGATGTTGGCACAAACCGACGACGGACTGATTCCAGAGATAGCGCCGGAGTATGTTAAGTTCGATTTTGGAGGAAACACGATGTTTCGGGATTCGCCGGAGTGGGGGAGCAATGGCATTATTTTACCCTGGTATTTGTACTTGTGGTATGGGGAGAAAAACCTTCTTTCAGAAAGCTACCCCATGATGGTTCGTTACATCAATTACCTGCAGGCAAAAGCACCAGATCATATACTTAGCCAGGGTTTGGGCGATTGGTATGATCTTGGGCCGAAGCCTCCCGGTGTTTCGCAACTTACCCCCATGGGCGTTACCGGTACTGTTATATACTATTACGATCTTACTATCCTCCATAACATTGCCATCATTCTTGGCAAAGCGAAAGATGCCGCCAGGTTTAATAATTTGGCGTTGCAGGTAAAGGATGCTTTCAATAAAAAATTTTACAACGATACAACTAAACAGTATTCAAACGGCAGCCAAACAGCCAACGCCATGGCTGTTTACATGAACCTGGTTGAACCTGCAAACAAGGATGCGGTGATACAAAACATCATTAAAAATTTAAGGGCAAATAACAACGTACTTACGGCTGGCGATATCGGGTATCGTTACCTGCTTCGCGTGCTGGAAGATGCAGGCAGGTCGGATGTAATTTTTGACATGAACAGCCGCAGTGATGTACCGGGTTATGGTTATCAGTTGGAGACAGGTGCGACTGCTTTAACCGAATCGTGGCAGGCGTTGCCCACGGTTTCCAACAACCATTTAATGTTGGGTCACATAATGGAATGGTTTTATAGCGGTCTTGCTGGTATTCGCCAAAATGATGAAGACGTGGCTTTTAAAAAGATCATTATCAGACCGGAACCTGTGGGTGATATTTCCGCAGCAAAGGCAAGTTACCTGTCGCCCTACGGCACTATCCTTTCATCGTGGAAAAAACAATACAATTCTTTTATACTCGAGGTAACTGTTCCCACAAATACCACCGCAAGGGTTTTTCTTCCGGCAACGCCTTCATCTAAAATCACCGAAGGAAATACCACACTGCAAAACAGGATCGATGTAAAGTTGAACGGGTTTGACAAAGGAAGGGCAATGGTAGAAGTTGGTTCGGGGTCGTACACCTTTACAATTCAAAATTAGAAAGGTACTTTCAACCCGCATTCATTTTATTGACATACAAATCAGCCGCAAAGTGAAAAAAGTAAAAATTTATATAAACGTTTTTATAGCGCTTTGCTTTAGTGCGAATGCGCATGCACAACAATTACCGCAAACCGTTAGTGCAGAAAAAATGAAGCAGGTTTATGAACAAATAAAAACACCTTATAAGTACGGAATGGTTTTGGTTCCAGCCAGTGATGCCGAAAAAATTGATTGCCCCAGCGTATTTAGAAAAGGCAATAGCTGGTATATGACGTACCTGGTTTTTAGCGGAAGGGGTTACCAAACATGGCTGGCGAAAAGCAGCGATCTATTGAACTGGAAAACACTCGGAAAAACACTTTCGTTTGCAAAGGATACAACGGTTTGGGATGCACACCAGCGTGCCGGGTATATTGCTTTGCAGGATACTGAGTGGGGAGGAAGTTATGCGTTGCAGAAGTATGATAGCAAATATTGGATGAGCTATTTTGGCGGCAATGCCAGGGGGTACGAGGCTGGAGTGCTTTCGCTGGGGATGGCTTTTACAGGCAAAGACCCGTCAACACCGCATGAATGGCAACGGCTGGATAAACCCATTATGACCTCTGCTGATTCCGATGTTAGATGGTGGGAAAATAAAAAGCAATTTAAGAGTACAGTAATTTGGGATAAGGGTAAAATCACCGGTTATCCTTTTGTAATGTATTACAACGCCAATGGCGACTCTGCAAAAAATAACATTAAAACGCGCTGGTTCGAAAGGATCGGGATGAATGTATCGAATGATATGATCCATTGGGTGAGGTTAGGTGGGGAACCGGTCGTACACCATCCTGCTGGTATCACCGGCGATCCCATTGTTCAAAAGATTGGCGACGTTTGGATAATGTTTTATTTCGGTGCGTTCTGGAACGATAGAAAGGGCGCTTTTAACCGCTTCGCCTGCTCGTACGACCTGGTTAACTGGACCGATTGGACAGGCGATAATCTTATACAATCATCAGAACCGTACGACGAATTGTATGCACACAAATCTTATGTTATTAAATGGAAGGGAGTCGTCTATCATTTTTATTGCGCCGTAAACAAAAAGGAACAACGTGGAATTGCAGTTGCTACATCGAAAGATTTGGGAAAGAGTAAGGTGAAATTTGTTGGGGGTAATTAATATGCCCTATGTAAAACCTTTATGTCTACTGTACCTATGTGGTAGGAAAGTCACACACGGCAGAATCAAGGCTCGTCACTAAAAGCAATTAAAAGCACTTTGAAAAACTACAACATGCAATCATCACAACTAAAAATCGGAATTTTTGGAATTGGGTTAGATGCTTATTGGGCGCAGTTTGCAGGGTTAAAAGATCGGCTGGAAGGCTTCCTTGAAGTAGTGCAAAACAACCTGGCATCGGTGCATCCAACCATCATCAATTTAGGTTTGATTGATACAGCAGAAAAAGCCTTTGAAGCTGGGCGGGAGTTTAGAAGGAGCGACGTGGACCTTATCTTTTTGTATGTATCGACCTACGCTTTATCGTCAACGGTTTTACCGGTGGTGCAACGCGCAAAGGTGCCGGTAATCATTCTCAATCTTGCACCCGAAGCCTCCATTGATTATGAAGCATTCAATAGCATGACCGACCGGACAGAGATGACAGGTGAATGGCTTGCCTATTGTTCAGCCTGCCCGGTGCCCGAAATTGCCAATGTATTCAATCGTGTGGGAATAAAATTTCACCAGATAACCGGCATGTTGCACAATGATAAAGAATGTTGGAACGAAGTAACCGAATGGGTAGAGGCAGCAAAAGTTGCCAGCATTATGGCTAACAACAGGCTTGGTTGCATGGGACATTATTATAGTGGTATGCTCGATATTTATACCGACTTAACTCAACAGTATGCGCATTTTGGGGGGCACATAGAGTTGTTGGAAGTGGATGAACTTGCTGCGTTACGCAAGGAAGTAAGTCCTCATCAGATCAATGAAAAGGTTGCTCATTTTCACCAGGCTTTTGATGTGCAGGATGAATGTTTAAAAGAGGAATTAGAACGTGCCGCTAAAACTTCTGTGGCGCTCGATAGGCTGGTAGAAAATTATCATCTTGGTTCCATGGCATATTTTTACAAGGGCACTGGCAACTTCGATAATGAGGACACGATCAGCTCCATCATTCTTGGCAACTCATTGTTAACGGCCCGTGGTATACCGGTTGCCGGCGAGTACGAAGTGAAAAATGCGCAGGCAATGAAGATCATGGACAGTTTTGGTGCCGGTGGTTCGTTCACTGAATATTATGCAATGGATTTTAAGGAAGATGTGGTATTGATGGGGCATGATGGACCCGGTCATATTGCGATTGCCGAGGGAAAAACAAAGGTTCGTCCGCTCGGCGTGTTTCATGGTAAAGTGGGCAGGGGTTTATCGGTGGAAATGTCTGTAAAAAACGGACCGGTAACTCTATTATCGGTTGTTGAAAAAGCTAATGGCAAGTTTATGTTACTTGTTGCCGAAGCAGAGTCGGTTGCCGGCCCCATCCTTCAAATTGGCAATACCAATAGCCGCTATAAATTTTCAATTGGTGCACGGGCTTTTGTAAATAACTGGAACAGCTACGGACCAGCACATCATTGCGCAGTAGGCATTGGGCATATCAGTTCTAAAATTAAAAAGCTGGGCATGTTGTTAAATATGGAGGTGGTGCAGATTTGTTAGGCTCATCCAAATCACGAAATGCAAAAAAAGATATTGTGCCCTGTCTGATACCGTCGTTAACCACTTTTCTACACTAATATTGAAATCGCTTTGCAATTAAACACCTATGTGAACCCTATGTTTCTACTGCGTCTATGTGGTAAACCCTTAACAACCTACAATGCGTAAACTTCTTTCAATACTTCTGCTGCTACCATGTATAGCTTCCGCGCAACCGAGAACGATTACAAGCTTCAATAACAACTGGAAGTTTATGCTGGGGGATGACGGCACCGCCAACAGTCCAAACTATAACGACACAAAATGGCGAACATTAAATCTCCCGCACGACTGGAGCATAGAAGGAAGCTTCAACGATAAACATCCAACTACATTCAACCAGGCAGCATTACCTGCCGGCGTTGGCTGGTATCGAAAATCATTCATACTCCCTGCTTCCTCAAAATATAAAAATGTTTATATCAACTTCGATGGTGTATATCGAAATAGTGAAGTGTGGATTAATGGTCATTACCTCGGTAAACGTCCCAATGGGTACATTTCATTTCGCTACGATCTAACGCCCTACCTGAACTTCAACAAAAAAAATACCATTGCAGTGAAAGTGGATAATTCACTTCAACCAAACTCAAGATGGTATACCGGCTCGGGCATTTACAGGAAGGTATGGTTGCTAATTACCAACAAAGTTGCAGTTAAACAGTGGGGGTCTTTTGTTACCACCCCCGTTGTAAATACAGGGCAGGCAACCGTAAATATTGTTACGAATGTTAGCGGTGTCAAAAGTTCTTCCCCGTTAACAGCTATCACCAAAATATTTAAAGAGAACGGAGCCATGGTTGCACAGCATAAGCCTGTTTTGCTTAGTATGAATTCAACAACTGTTAAGCTTGAACAAAAGTTGTTGGTAACAAAGCCTTCACTTTGGTCCGTTGAGCATCCAACCCTTTACAAAGTAGTTACGCAACTTTTTAGTGATGGAAAAATAGTTGACAGTTATGAAACCACCTTTGGGATTCGGTCATTTTATTTTGACGCTGCAATGGGTTTCGTTTTAAACAACAAGCCACTTAAAATATTGGGTGTTTGCAATCATCACGACCTGGGCGCGTTAGGCGCTGCAGTAAACACGAGGGCTATCCAACGCCAGCTTGAAATATTAAAAGCAATGGGTTGTAATGCGATCCGTACGGCACACAATCCGCCCGCAGAAGAGCTCCTCGATCTTTGCGATAAAATGGGTTTCATTGTAATGGATGAAGCTTTTGATATGTGGGCGAAAAGGAAAAACAAACAGGATTACCATATTGATTTTAAACAATGGCATCAGCAGGACTTACAAGATCAAATATTGCGCGACCGTAATCATCCATCTATTTTTATCTGGAGTATTGGTAACGAAATTAGAGAGCAGTTTGATAGCACAGGCATCACTATTACAAAAGACCTTGTTAGCATCATAAAAAACCTGGACACAACCCGCCCCATAACCTGTGCGCTAACTGAAAATGTACCGGAGAAAAATTTCATCTACCAGTCGCATGCTTTAGACCTGCTTGGGTTTAATTACAAGATTGATGCATACGCCGACCTTCCGAAAAAATTTCCCGGACAAAAACTGATAGCATCGGAAACTATGTCGGCACTTGCAACCCGTGGGCAGTATGATATGCCTTCAGACAGTAACCGGGTTTGGCCACCTGATTCGAAGGTGCCTTTTTTAAAAGGCAATGCTGATTACACGGTTTCTGCCTACGATAATGCGTTTGCCTATTGGGGCACTTCACATGAAGTGGGTTGGAATGCGGTGAAGAAACATGATTTTATGTCGGGACTGTATGTTTGGGCGGGGTTTGATTTTTTGGGTGAACCGGTGCCTTATCAATGGCCTGCACGAAGCTCATATTATGGCATCATTGATCTCGCAGGGTTTCCGAAAGATGTTTATTATATGTACCAAAGCGAGTGGACGAGGAAGCCTGTGCTCCATTTGTTTCCGCACTGGAACTGGCAACCGGGTAAGGTGGTTGATGTGTGGGCATATTATAACAATGCAGATGAAGCCGAATTGTTTTTAAATGGAAGATCTCTTGGAGTGAAGAGTAAACCGGGCGATACTATACACGTAATGTGGCGGGTTGCTTTTGAGCCAGGCACGTTAAAAGTAGTGTCGAGGAAAAATGGGAAAGTGGTATTGGTAAAGGAAGTTGTAACGGCTGGTAAGCCCGCGGCAATTCAGTTAAATGCCGATCGTAAAACCATCAAATCAAATGGCGAAGACCTATCTTTTATCACGGTGAAAGTGGTAGATAAACATGGTGTGGTTGTGCCGGATGCAGATCATCTTATCAATTTTTCAGTTAAAGGGGAAGGATTGATAGCAGGCGTTGACAACGGGCTGCAAACAAGTACCGAACCATTTAAGGCAAGCTATCGTAAAGCGTTTAATGGTCTGTGTATTGTTATTGTTCAATCGAAAAATAAGCACGGCAAAATAGTTTTGCGGGCATCATCCGCAGGGTTGCAGGCTGCAGAAATTACGCTGGTAGCAAATTAGTACGTCTATTTAGTGGCGGATGGGTGTCAGACTCATTTTTCCGTCAAAGGCGTTTTCAAGTCCCAGCGGGCGTTAATATTGGTAAAAAATGACTAGCCGAAAATTCATTGCGTGGGGTGGCTACGCAATACATTCATTTTATTTAATGTTGCGTACCTATGGCACACCCTGCATCCGAAAAATAAATTATTTTCTACCAATATTTTGTGCCTTCGGCACTCCTTCAAAACATTTTTACAATGCCTCCGCTGCAACGGTTTCAGTTAATTGTGGTTCGTATCAATCCTTCTTAATTGATCGGTACTTAGTAGGCGGCATTCCTATCACTTTAGAAAACCGCCTGGAAAAATAATAAGGATCGTCGAAGCCCATGCTAAATGCAATTTCCTTTACGGATTGATCTGTGAAGTCTAACAACTGCGATGCCTTTTGCATTTTCATTTGTATAAAATAATCAATAGGTGCATACCCGGTTTTTTGTTTAAACAAACTTGAAAACCGGGAGGGAGAGTAATTGTATAATTTACTAAGGTCGTTGAGTGCTATGTTATCATCAATGTGTTCCTGCATATGAAGGATAGCGCTATCAACACAATTGATTTTTTCCTGCTTAACCGCATAGTGTTTTGAATTGTAAATGAAGAGTGTGATAAAGTGCAGCAAACACATGTTGGCAAACATTAAGTTATCTATACTATAGCCCAGCTCAAGGGTTTTATAAATTTTGTTGAAG
>JANPIA010000565.1:0-6994 GCA_031424735.1 Segetibacter sp. | reverse complement strand
AGGAAAACAAAAGCAAAAAAACGCAGGGCAGAATTATCTTTACTCGCACATTCATTAGTACCGAAAGGTAAGGGTTATACATAATAAATAAAGACCAGCGAACCGGTCTTTATTTATTAAAAATCAAAAAACTTTAGCCCTTAGTAGCCAGGGTTCTGCTTCAAATTTGGATTTGCCGCCAACGCCTGGTTGGGTATAGGGAACAATAAATTTTTGGCGTTATCTGTAGGCTTATATTGCCATGGTTTAAGGTAGATGCCAAAGCGAATAAGATCAGTTCTTCTTACACTTTCCCAATATAATTCCCTGCCTCTTTCTGATATTAAAGTGTTTGGGTCGTTTACGAGGTTAACATTCACTAATGGCATAGAAGCGACTGTGGCAGCACCACGTGCAACACGCAACTGGTTTATCATAGTTAGTGCACCGGCAGCATCACCAGTTCTTTGCCGTGCTTCGGCAACCATTAAAAATGCATCAGGGTACCTAAAGATCATCAGGTCGTTACCAGCAGGTCCACCATAGTTAGCATAGTCAGGTACATACTTAACCACCCTAATTCCGGTTACTTCTAAGTTAGCCCCGGTTTCAATCATATTTGCAGCAATGGCAGGCGTGTAAGCCAATGGCGCACCTTTACGATCTTTAATAGCAACTCCGGCTTCGTTAAACTGCTGGTTCACTAAAAACCCGGGACGTAATCCTGATTTTTCAGTCGCACCAGCATAAACCCTTCCACCGATCCTTCTGTCAAACAATGTATCGGTTGGGCCGAATGCTGTGGGCGCTGCAGAAACGTTGAAACTGCTGTAAAAATCGCTGATGGTGGTAAATCCATTCCACCCGGCATTTGGATTTACGGGTGTATAGGAATTATAGTGTAGGGTCATATTCCAGCGTGCTTGGGGACCACCATTGTTTGCGGCCACGCCTGAAGTGTTAGGGTAAGTAAAAATTCCCTCTTTCGATTTAGAATCGTTATCCACGCTAAAGTTGTCGAAATAATTAGGCGTGAAAGAATATTTGCCGGTAGCAATAATTGCATTGCCCAATGTAATTACCTGTTGCATGTCGGCTGCATCAAATGTTGGTGCTGCACGATTTAGAAATGCCCCCTTATTCAGGTAGCATCTCATTAATAAAAAGCGGGCAGCATCTGGTGATGCTTTTGTTATAGGATTGGCAGCAGGTAAATTCGGTAAAATAGCGTTAAGCTCGCTAATGATAAAGTTGATTCCTTCAGCGCCCGTTTTCACTACCGGGGCATTCAATAAATTTTCACCCGGTTCGCGGTAAGGATACTGACCATACAGATCGAGAAGGTTGTATAAGGCTAAAGCTCTCAAAAATCTTGCTTCAGCTTCCTGTGCTGCTGTTGGCTTAAAAAGCAGCACATTCGTTGCATCAAAATTCAATTTATTCAGGTTATTAAACACGCTTAATATTTGTCCGTGATCGGCGTTCCAGTTATGGCTGTGCAATACACGCCATACACCGTTGTCGTCCCAATCGCCGCCGCGGGTGGGAACGAGTGATTCGTCAGTGGTATTTTCCTGCAACGAAAAGAGTTGATCCTGGCCATGCAGTAATCCACCAAGGTCGGAATAAGCTGCGGCAACCAATCCCGCAGTGCTTCCGGGAGTTGCAGCCACCTGGCTGCTAGTTAACGTTGCATTGAGGCTTTCGTTAAGTTTTGTACAACTTGCCAGTGCAATCACACTCAAAAGCGGGAAAGCAAGTTTTGATATTTTTTTATAAGAATACATAAATGATGTTTTATATTTTTTACAAAGAGAAGTTTAATCCAAAAGTTATTGACCTGGCAGTTGGGTAAGGAACATACTCGATTGATCTGGAAGGGTAAGAGTTGTTACTTTTATCGATGTTAACCTCCGGATCGAAACCAGTGAATTTTGTAATAACGAAAAGATTGCTTCCGCTAACAAACGCACTCGCATTTTTTACGAATTTGCCCCAATCGCCAATGCTGTAACGCAGGGTTGTATTTCTCAGTTTAAAATAATCTCCTTTTTCAAGAAAACGTGTTGAGGCACCCACACCGCTTGCAACTCCTTCACCTGAATTGAAGGCAGCCACATCGATATTTCTGCCCTGCACAATACCGGCAATATTGGTTACCGCTGTAGCAGTGTTGTTGTAAATTAAGAACCCGAATGCGCCACCCATATTCAGGCTAAAGGTGAATTTGTGGTAACGAAGGGATGTGCTAAAACCTATCAGAGTATGTGGATTGGGATCACCGGCAAAAATTGGATTGGCTCCTATCTTTTGATTTCCGGTAGCATCAAATCCTTCAAAAGGCTTTAAATAATAGGCGTTAACCGGCTGGTTATTGGTGATTACCTGTGCGAGTGTACCAGATACACCCTGACCGTTAATTTGACCTGTTTGAACAAAATTATCTAAACCTGTATTTGGATCAGTGAACTTTCTGATATTATTTTTATTGTTGGCGATGTTTAAATTAACCTCCCATCCTAAATCCTTCTTTTCAACTAGAACAGCACCAATTGCAAACTCAACACCTGAATTGATCAGGTTCGCATCTTTAAGATTTACGAACGAAACCGAAGCTGGTGCAGGCTGTATTGCGCTAGTCTGAAACAGGATATCTGATGTGTTTTTCTTGTAATAATCAAACGATCCAAAAACTTTTCCTTTTGCAAAAGCAAAATCTAACCCAACGTTTGTTGCCCTGCTTGATTCCCATTTAAGATCGGGATTACCATTAACCACTTGTGGAAAGGTTGTATAGGTAGTTAAAGCAAACTGCTCTTTTGAAGCACCTGCAGGGAACTCCTGGTTACCCGTAATACCATAGGATGCTCTGAAACCCAGGTTTGAAAAAGTTGAATTTCCCTTCATGAAATCCTCATTGGTGATTTGCCATTTAAAACCAATGGCAGGAAAATAACCATACCTGTTGTTCGCACCAAACTTGCTGGAACCATCTGCGCGAATGCTACCTGTAACAATATACTTGTCGGCATAATTGAAAGTTGCTCTTCCAAAATACGATTGCAATTCAGCAGTTGGGTTAGCAAAAGCGAAGTAAGGATTTTGTGTTTCAGCGTTTTGAAACAGGCTTGTATAAGGTATTTTTATTCTTGTGGTTTGATCAAGATTGGTTTTGAAACCGAGGGCAGAAATAGTACCACCGGAGAAATCGGTTTTGAAATACTCATAACCCGCAACTGCGTTCACACTAAGTTTGCTGGTCAGGTTAGTAAGGTAGCTAAGGGTATGGGTAAATGTTTGAGAGAATAATTTAGCATCGCCAATTGCCGCAAAACCTCTGCCGGAAAGACCAGGAAAACCTTGCAGCCAACCATCGATATTTATTTTTCTGGTACCTGTACCATAGTTAACTCCGTATAAAAATTTATACTCCATTTTTGGCATTAGCTGGTAAGCTGCCGAAATATTACCGAGGAAAACGCTTACACTGCTTTTATCGGAATAAGCATCGTTAAAAGCTAAGGGATTACCCGATCCGTTAGAAGGAAAGTTGTAAAGTCCATTTGTCCTCAGTGCCTGTGTGGGGTTCCAGCTAACGGCGGATGAAATGATGTTACCTGTAGAGCCGGCAGTATTAGAAACGCTGGTCAGGTCTTCGCCGTAATTACCCGTGATTAAATTAAAATCGAGTGTAAGTTTTTTATCAAGGAATTTATAATTACCGCCTATAGTACCGAGGTATTTTTTCAGCCCGGTTTTTTTAAGAAAACCATCCATATCTGAAGCTAAAAATGAGGCCCTGAATTTTCCCACTTCATTACCGCCACTAAATGCAACTGAATAATTTTGTGAGAAGCCTGGTTGTGAAATTGCTTTAAGGGCATCTTCAGAAGTTTTGCCATCTAAAGTTGCGGGCTGATTGTATTTTTTTAATGCATCCCTGTACTGACCTGCATCCAAAATTTTAAAGCGGCGCATATAACCTGCATTCACTCCAAAGCTGGCACCTACTTCAACTTTCATTGGCCCGGCTGCACCTTTTTTTGTGGTGATAACAATTACACCATTTGCACCTCTTGCTCCATAAATAGCAGCAGAAGAAGCATCTTTCAATACCTCAATTTGTGCAATACTATTTGGGTCTATAAAAAGAAGCGGGTTGGAGTTAGGTGTACTTCCGAAAGTAGTTCCAAGATTTGGCCTGGCGGAAGATCCATCTAAAGGCACACCATCAACCACAAACAACGGATTGTTGCTCGACCTGATGGAAGAGTTACCCCTTATTTGAATAGTAGAAGCAGCACCCGGCTGCCCACTGGTATTTGAAACTTCCAAACCTGCCACCTTATTTTGTAGTAACTGGTCGGGGGCAGCAATGGTTCCCTGGTTAAAATCCTTTGCCTTAATAGAGGCTACCGAACCGGTTACATCTCTCCTACGGGCAGAGCCATAACCAATTACTATAACTTCATTTAATGCCTGCGTTGCTCCTTCCAGGGAAATGGATACGACGTTTGATGATGTTAAAGCAATTGTTTGGTCGGCGAAGCCAACATAGGAAACTCTTAATTGATTCGATCCAGACGGTACATTTAATCTAAAAGTACCATCGGCGGCAGTGGAGGTGCTAACAGAGGTTCCGACAACCGATACTGTAGCTTGAAATAGTGGAGAACCGTCTTTTTTGTCGGTTACGGTTCCAGTGATGTACCGTGATTGGCCGAACGATATGTAGGGCGCAACCAAAAATAGTAGAATAGTGAAAATTCTAAATTTTCTCATAGCAAGTCGTTATTTGTGTTAAATGATGTGTTAAATCTACACAATCTTTCCTATTAGTGTTTAACAATTTTGCGGGTTTATTTATTTGTTTAGGCATTTCGTCACATGCCAATATCATTGTTTAACACGCCCTAACCCCAAGGCTATCTCATGCTTTAAATAAAAAAATTTGACCGTTAATAAAGCCTCCAGTAATTGGATAGTGAGTTTTTGGGAAAAATATAAAAAAGGCTGCCCTTGTGAGACAGCCTTTAAAATGTACTTAAAACAGCTTAACGCACCACAACCAATTTGATGCTTTGCTTGTTGGTGGCGTTGGTTACCCTTAGCTGGTACACGCCCTGGGGTATATTTTGTAAAGAGATGTTTACCTGGTTAAGCATGTTTGCCTGCAGCAGGCTCGTCAACTTTTTATACAACACCTTGCCTTCCTGGTTTACGAGCTCGATGGTGTAGGTACTGTTGGCATTGGGTACTAACTGCAGGTTGGCAAAACCTTTGGCAGGGTTAGGATAAACCGATAATACCTGGGTATCTTTTCCGCCCAGTTTTACAATACGGGTTTCGGAGTATTCGGCACCGCCAGTGCGCAACACGGATCGTATGCGCACCTTGTAAGTGCCCGGCCCAAGCTGCGCCACACTCGACTGGTATACGCCGTTATTGGATAGCCTGGCAGCCATTTGCCCCGCAGCGGCAAACGCTTCACTGATGTTTGCCACTTCTATTATATACCGGTCCACATCTTCTTCGGCGGAAACTTTCCAGCTAACATAGATCATGTCTTTTGCGCCACGGGCGGTCAGCGATATATAATTCACCGCCAGCGCCGTTGAGGTGAAGGATTGCGTAGTGGTGCCATTGGTATTTCTTGCACAAGGGGTAGAAGTTACCGTTGCGCCGTCATCCCATTGGAAATCAGCATAGGCAGCACCCGCACCTATAAGGCTAACGGAATGCGTGGTGGGTGATAAAGCATTTTCCATGGCCGGGGCGCCGCCGGGTTTGGTCATTAACTGGGTAGTCATACCAGCGGCGGGACCACCGCCACGTACAGCGCTTTCTATTTTAAAAGCCTTCTCGTACGACAGTAATTGTACAATAGTGGTGTTGTTGTAAACGATTGCCATCGCCGCAGGCACATCCTGCAACACCGGCATTTTTTTAGAAAGAATGGTAAAGTTGGAAACCGCCACCGGGCATTGCTGAAAACCGGTAAGCGGGTGGGTAGTTTCCCCCGCAGTGTACCACTTGCTGGAAGTATTGTAAGGCAAACCGCGACCAAGGGTAAGCGCTGCATTATCCAGCGCACCGGTGGTGTACAGCACCACGGTATACTTGGCAAGTTCGGTGGCGTTGGTTACGATGGAATTTTTCATGACCAGTTCAATAAACTCAAGCGAATCACCTTCGCCACGGGTTGTAACATGGTCGTAATGCACCTCGTTTATCCATACATCCGCCGTTGATGTTTGCGCAGTGGCAACCTTTACCACCAGTGCGAAGAGGAGTGTTATAACTATTTTCATAAAAAGTTTTTTGTTGATGAAGACATTTAAATTATTGCGCAAGCACTTTAAAACACTGACCTGTGGCTTTGTCGCTATACACCCCTGCACCATCCGGGGTGGCTACACCAACCCTTTCGTAGATGTATGCGTTCCAGCTCTTCAGCCGGTCGCCTGCTTTGGCACCCCTGCTGGTTCGCGTACCGGCAGTACTGGTAGATGCCGGTGGCATTTGCACATTGAGTTTTGCTTTTGGTATGGTCCAGGTGATGGTATTGGTAACCGTGTTCCAGTTGCCGGTAATGTCTTCGTAATGAACAACGTTGGTGGTAGGTCGGGTAGTGCCATCGTTGCTGCGCACGGTTATTTTGAATTTTTTAGAGCCTGCTTCATCAAAAGATGAAACAATGTAGGCGATGTTTGGTGTAGGCACCACCATCTCTCCCGCAATTTTATCGAGGGTAAAATGTACATCGAAATACCGTTGTTGTACACCCGTTACCCCGGGAGGAACGGTTGCAAGACCGGCAAGCACTTCCATAGAAATATCGAAAGTGGTAGCGGTTTCATTTGAGAAGTTAACGGTCTTGATATCGTATTGAGGTGCCGGTGGATTGGGGTTGATGTCATTAGCCGCAGTAGAATCTTTGATTGGCGGCGTGCCCGGGGCACATTCACTTTGCACTGCCGCTATACCTGGAAAAGAGGTACTCATTCTCGATAAT
>JANPIA010000564.1:0-2648 GCA_031424735.1 Segetibacter sp. | reverse complement strand
CGATGCTAATGCTGTAGAAACTGTTTCCGCATTAGTAACCACAGCAGGTTTCAATCCAATTATAGCAGGTAGCTTATCAGTAAGCAGAACACTTGAAAACATGGCGCATTTACTGATTAGCTTAACCATGAAGTACAACTACAACTGGTTAGCAGGTTTCAAAATCTTACACAACTAATTATCACAAAACACACATTCAAAACTATAAAACAAAATCATGAAAAAGTTATTTCTCATTGCAACAGCATTCGTTGCCTTTACAGCATTCAATACAATTGATAAGACATGGACAAATGATGATCCGCATTCGCAGCTTGCCTTTACCGTAACGCACTTAGGCATTGCTGATGTTTCCGGCACTTTCAACGACATTGATGTAGCAATTAAATCGTCAAAGCCGGACTTTAGCGACGCCTCAATTGAGTTGACCGCAAAAACAGCATCAATTGATACAAGGGTAGAAGCAAGAAACAACCATCTAAAGAGCGCCGATTTTTTCGACGTAGCAAAGTACCCCACTTTGAATTTCAAAAGCACAGGCATAAAGAAGTCAGGAAAAAATCAATATAAGCTCACCGGCAATTTATCTATTCATGGCGTTACAAAACCTGTTACAATGGACCTGCTTTACAGAGGTGGAACGGAAAACCCAATGAGTAAAAAACAAACAGCAGGTTTCCAGCTAACCGGCACTATTAAACGTTCAGATTTTAGCATAGGAGGCAATTTTCCGGCAGCGATGATTAGCGATGAGGTGCGCATAAAAGCTGATGGTGAATTTGTTCAACAATAATCCTCACCAAAAAACACAGCTATTATGAAAAGGATACTTTCCATCAACCATGCTGGCAATACCAGTGCTATGTTGCTCTTATTACGAATAGGGGTTGCGGTATTGATGCTGACGCACGGAGTGCCTAAAATGATGATGCTTTTTGGGGATGGACCGATACAATTTCCACCGGTAATGGGGCTCAGTTCAGAAACGTCATTATTGCTGGCAGTATCTGCAGAAGTATTTTGTTCGATACTAGTATTAGCAGGTTTGGCAACACGGCTTGCAGTAGTTCCTTTGATCGTTACTATGTTGGTAGCTGCGATCATTATCCATGGTTCAGATCCACTTACAAAGCAGGAACCGGCGCTACTTTACCTGCTCATCTATACAGCTTTGCTTATTGGCGGAAGTGGTAAATATTCAATCGATTATATTTTACCACGCAAAACAACCAAAGAAGCTACACAATCTATCACCATATAAAGTCAGTGCAGTGTATAGAGATTAACCACACCACAATTTTTAAAATAGACGTTCAAAAATCAACCATGAAAAAATTATTAATTGCATTATCCGTTATCACTTCAATTTTTTTCTTTAGTAATAAAACCCATAGCCAGTCGAATGAAAAGGCTGCTGTAGAAACATTGGTTCGTTCGTACTTCGATGCACTGAATGCATCAGACGTTGCCAAAGTAGCTTCCTTATTTACAGCAAATGGTGTATTGCTTGCTACAGGCGCTCCTACAGCATCAGGTACCGACCAGGTAAAAGGTACTTTTCAATATGTATTTGACAACTTCAAGTACAACTTACAGGTAACTATCGGTGATGTGACAGTAGCAGGCAAGTATGCTTTCGTAAGTTCTACATCAAAAGGAACTTTTGTTGTTAAGGCAAGTGGACAGACAGCCCCTGATGAATACAGAGAGGCGTTTGTAATTGAAAAAGTAAAAGGTGATTGGAAGATTGCCAGGTATATGTACAACAGGGCAAAATAAATTATATAAAAGTGTAAAAGCGCATTGTTCAGGTCACACTTTTTAAATCTTGCTATAAAAATCATCGCTTATAAAATAACAAAAAATGAAAAAATTATTAACCATCGCATTCGGACTAATTATTTCTTTAGGCATTCTTCAAAGCTGTCAGTCGTCCACTTCTGCAGCGGACAAAACAACGGAAAACGTGGATAGCCTTAAAAAAATGGCTATGCAATTAGTAGCTGCAAATGATACAATCTCAAGTCATCTTAAAACTTTTGATGCATTAGATTTTGAAGTCTTCAGTAACCAACAATGGGATCGGTTTAAAGAAAGCCATGCACAAAATATCAAAGTGTTTTGGGCTGATGGTCACGTAACTGAAGGTCTTGATATTCACTTAGAGGACATGAAGAAATTATTTGTTCATGCCCCTGATACAAGGATTAAAGAACATCCAATTAAGTTTGGCTCTGGTAACTATACTTTGGTGACGGGTGTTTTTGAAGGCACATTTACCAAACCAATGCCTATTGGTGATGGCAGATTCATTCAACCAACTGGTAAGGCTTTTAAGATGCCAATGGCTACGGTAGGTATATGGGAAAATGGTGTCATGAAAGAAGAACATCTTTTCTGGGATAATGCAACCTATGCAAAACAAATAGGGCTAAAATAACTGATGCAACCTGCATCATTATTAAAGCACCCTCAAAAGCATTGATTTATGTCAATGCTTTTTGTTGTTTATAATCATCGCTATTTCTTGCCTGTAAGCATTGGAGCAGGGCATGTTGATAAGGTAATTTTGCCTTATCAAAAACAACAAAAGAAGCTGCTATAATGGAACGAAAGAAATTTATTCAAACAATCGTAACAGGAGCAAT
>JANPIA010000563.1:0-10151 GCA_031424735.1 Segetibacter sp. | reverse complement strand
AATTCCCATAACGGTCATCATGCAGTTACCCAGGGCAGTTGCCACCAGGTCGGTTGGAGAAAAGCGTTCACCCTTGCCCTGGTTATCGGTTGGTGCATCGGTTTCAATTACAGTTCCACTTTGTAAGTGCGTGGCAACTGTTCTAAGGTTTCCTTCGTAAATTATCCGGGAAGTCATTGATTTAATTTTATATAAATTTACCGTAACAAATTATACAACGTGAAGAAGATATTTTTGGTAACGATCTGCAGTATGGTGTACTATATTGGTTTTTCGCAGGAAAAACAAATCAGCGCCAAACAACAGAAAAAGAATGAACGCAAAGAAAGGGTTAATCAATTGATTAAGCAGGAAGAAGAGGGGGCACTCATCTTTCAAAAGCAAAGCATTTTCGGCATAAAACTATATACCGACGGTTACGGTGCATTTTATGAACTAGGTAAATTAAAAACCCCTACAAAAACCAATACTTACAGCATTGAAATTGGTGAAAGAAAACATCCAAAAGAAGAGAAGATAACCCGGGGAAATGCCTTTGGTTTGTTGATAGGCAACCCATTTATTTACGGCAAGGTCAACAACTTTTACTTTGTAAAGCTGAGTGTTGGGCAGCAACGATTAATTGGCGGAAAGGGAAATAAAAATGGCGTGGCTGTTTCCGCATTATACGGCGGCGGATTAAGCGCTGGGTTATTAAAACCTTATTATTTAGATGTTAGCGACTCGCGTACCGGCAAACGCAGCGATGTAAAATATGCCGATAACGACACTGTATTTTTGAATGCCAGCCTTATTAATGGTTCCTCCGGTTTAGGCAAAGGATTTAAGGAAATAAAATTTAAACCAGCCCTGTTCGCCAAAGGCGCGCTGCGTTTCGATTACGGTCGGTACAACGAAATGGTAAGCGCTGTTGAAATAGGTTTAAACGTAGAATATTATACCTCCAAAATGCCCATCATGCTGCAGCAAAAAGAAAAGCAGTTCTTCTTCAATGCCTATGCATCCATCGTTTTCGGTAAACGAAAGTGATGTATTTTTGCCCCGGTTTTTATTCGTCAAACGTCTATGGTCAATACGCATGGGTCAATAAGCAATAGTCAATATTCAATAGGAAAAAAATTGACTTTGTAAGTAGATTTTTAACCGATGACGTTATTGCTTTCCGATTGACAACTAATAATTCACTATTTGCCGTTTGAAAATACTTAACGACCCAATGACCTAATGACCGTCTTTTAATTATGATAGAAGAAACCTTAGTAAAAACAAAAAAGCCCGACTGGTTGCGTGTTAAGCTCCCGATAGGAGAGAGCTACAAACATGTGCGCAGGTTGGTTGATACACATAAACTGCATACCATTTGCGAAAGCGGTAATTGTCCTAACATGGGCGAATGCTGGGGAGAAGGTACGGCTACCTTTATGATACTGGGAAACACCTGTACACGTTGTTGCGGTTTTTGCGCGGTTGCCACGGGCAGACCGGACGCTGTAGACTGGGATGAGCCACAACGTGTAGCGGAAGCCATTAACCTTATGAAAGTGAAGCACGCTGTGATTACCAGTGTTGACCGGGATGAAATTAAAGATGGCGGTTCCATTATCTGGTATAACACCATCAGGGCGGTTAAGGCTTTAAACCCAGGTACAACGCTGGAAACCCTGATACCCGATTTTAAAGGACAAGTTGAAAACATACAACGAATTATTGATGCAGCTCCTGAAGTGGTTAGTCATAATACCGAAACGGTTGAGCGGCTAACAAGGCAGGTGCGCATTCAGGCAAAATACCGCCGTAGCCTTGAAGTGCTGAAAACATTAAAATTGGGTGGTATGCGCACCAAAACCGGCATCATGTTAGGATTAGGTGAGGCGAAAGAGGAAGTGATAGAAAGCATGCGCAACCTGGTTGCCGTGGGTGTTGATGTACTAACATTGGGTCAATATTTACAGCCTACTAAAAAGCATTTGCCGGTTCACCGTTTTGTACACCCCAATGAGTTTGCCGAGCTGTGCGAAATTGGGTATGAGCTGGGTTTTGATTATGTTGAAAGTGGGCCGCTGGTTCGTTCATCATATCACAGCGAACGGCATGTTATAAAGGGCTATGGCCGCCAAAAGTGGATGACAGAAAAAGAAACCTTTGCTGGAGTTGAAGCCGGTTAATTTAATTTTATCCTGGCTGTTTTAATAACTGGTAAACATTGTCAACTTTTATTACCGCTTTACCATCCGTAAAATCGGTTAGCCGGTTGTATTTAGGCTCCAGCCAAAACTTTCCTGTTTTATCAATATAACCATACTTTCCTCCTTTTTTGGCCACCGCAAATCCACTGTTGAAATTGGAGGCACTCTCTAAATTAGCCTGGATAACCTCCGTGCCTTTTGGGTTGATATAGCCCCAGCCTTTATCTGTTAAAACAGCACACAACCCTTCTTTAAAAATACTGGTGCTTAAAAATTGAGGTTCAATAACGGTTTCTCCTTTCGGGTTTTTGAAGCCCCACTTTTTTGCGGTTTTGTCCTTAAAGCACATCAGCCCTTCCGAGAAAGTTTTAATTGAATCGATGTTCTCATATTTAAATGAACCAACCTGCTTGAAGCTTTTATCCAGTATTCTATACTCGGTGCCTGTGATGAGGCTGTAACCATCTGCAAAAAAATACAGTGATGGCGATGTAACAGAATCTGCTTCTTTCAATTTGGTATCAATAAATACCCAGGTGGGGTTAGTACCGGTTACAGGGTTTACCTTGCCAACCGCATATCCATCTTTAAAACTGTAAATTTCTGCGTACGTACGGGGCAATATTTGTTTCTCACCCATTGTATTTATAAAATATTTCTTTGGGCTGCTCTCATCTTTTACCAAAGCATACCCGTCGGTAAACTCCCCTGCTTCGCTAAGTAAACCAGGTAAAATTTCCTTTCCATCTTTACCAGCATAACCATAAAAAGTTTTGTTGTTCACCTTTTTGCCTACCGATACCAGCCCGTAGTGCAAACTACCAAACATATCGTATTGGCAGGGTATTACCAGCTTGCCGGTTAAATCAACATATCCCATTTTCCCTTCTTTATTTTTAACCGGAAATATGCCTTCCGATATATTCCACTGGTCGGTATAGCCTTCCACTTTTTTCTGTACTTTATTTTTGTCGATGATGATGAGATGATCGGGCTTTTTCAGTATTCCCACACCTTCATAAAATGGCGGAAAGTCGTCTGCTGTTTTGGTAACCTCTACGCCATTTTTATTAATGTAGAACTCTTCTTTTTTATCGTTCACTTTTAGCGATACTTTGGCAAGCCCGTTTAGTCCGAACTCATCGGCTGTTTCAAATTTTTTGGGGATAACCAATACACCTTTGTTATTGTAATAGCCCAGTTTACCCGCTGCACTGTCTCTGCCACTCAAAAATCCATTTTTAAAAAAGTTTAGGAAGGAATGGTTTACTGGTATTATAATCTTCCCTGTTCTGTCAATAAATCCATACTTCTTTTCCTGCATACCCCAACTGGTAACCATTTTCGATACTTTATACAGGTCTTCCTCCGTATCCGGAAATATATCTGCATACATATCAAACGGCACAACCATTTTACCGGTGCGGTCGCAAATGCCAAACGAGCCCTTTTTATTTTTCAGTAATATTAAATTGTATTTCAGGGAAGAGAATGTATAGCTATCCAGGGAGTCGCAGGTAACCCTTCCTTCACTATCCATTATTTTATTTACATCGCCCCTTCGTACAAAGGCTATATCACTTTTATCGTCGGTAGCTATCAGGTTCATTTGGGTGAGCAATTCCCTACCTTTAGGGGTAAACAAGTCGTAAGTAGTAGGGCTTGAAAGAGTGGCTTTAATAAATTTCGGATAAACTTCAATGCTGGAACATTTTGCAGGAATCACTATGTTGTTTTGCAGATCGCGCAACCCCCATTTAGAAGAGTCGTAGTACTGAAATACGCCATTTTTAACTTTATAGCTTACATACAAAAACTGCGGTTGAATTTTCCATTTTCCTGTTTTGTCTATAATACCCCATTTCCCATCTTTTTTTGCACCGGCATAGCCATCGTTGTAACTGTAGGCGTCATCAAATTGCGCAGCTATTAACTCTGCGCCACTTTTATTCAGGTAGCCAAACTTATCTGCCTTTTTAAACCTTATCATACCATCGCTGCTGCTAAAAAGTTGGTCGTAGGTTAAATCATCTTTAATAACCTGGAGCTTTAACTGCGAAAAAGAGGGGTAGCATAAAACTATCATCAACATAAAAAACAGACCTTTCATAAACTAAGTATTTGCGATAAAAATAACACATGATAAGCAGTAGTTACATACCATGTTTTGGGTATTAGCTAACCTAAAAAACAATTATGAAAACACTTTTAACAGGCATATTACTAACTCCCCTCTTAGCCAGCGCACAACTAAAATGGACAAATGTCGATAGCTTATACCAACCATTGCCATCATCCGTTCACGTATTTTTTACCGACGATAGTTTGGATGGAAAACCCAATCGAGCCTTTTATGCTGAAGCCGGGCTACAGGATAAGCGTCTTGATTTTTCAGCAGACACATCGTGGCAAAGAAGGCTAACGCCATTAACCTTTTTTGAAAAAAACCTGCATCCGCTGCTCGTGGTGAACTGTACATTTTTTGAGTTTGTACACAATAGCAATTTAAACGTTGTTGTTAACAACAGGAAAATATTGGCTTACAATAAACCGGTTGAAGGGCGGGGTAAGGACACACTTACCTATCGCCACACTTTTGGAAGCGCCATCGGGATATCCAAAAAACGAAAAGCAGATGTTGCATGGACGTATGCAGACTCGTTGGGTAAATATATTTACGCCGTACAATCGCCTGTAAAGCCAATCAAAAATTCTGTGAAGCATTTTGACCTGGATACAGCTAAATATTATTCAACGCTGATAAGTCATCCATCTTCGAATGTGAAGCTTGCAAAGTGGAAAATGAAAACCGCTGTTGGCGGCGGACCGGTACTGGTACAAAATGGTATGGTGAGAATATCGAACAACGAGGAGTTGAAGTTTGCGGGCAAAGCAATAGATGATAAACATCCAAGAACCTGTATGGGTTACACGAGGGACGGGCGATTGATTGTGATGGTAATACAGGGGCGTTTTGCTGGTGTGGCAGAAGGAGCCGACCTGGTGCAGGCTGCAAACATGATGAAAGACGTTGGCTGCCTGGAAGCCTTGAACCTGGATGGCGGTGGTAGTAGTTGTATGCTGGTAAATGGTAAGGAAACCATTCAGCCAAGCGATAAGGTACAGCGACCCATACCGGCCGTATTTCTAATTAACGAAAAACATTGAGAAGTAGAGACCGTTGAAAACAGTGAATTTATTTTTCCCAAACCAGTGCGCTTGCACCCAATATTGCAGCATCAGACTCCTTTAAATGACTTACCAGTAATTTTACTTTGTTCTGAAAAACCTGTATCAGGTTTGCTTCCATATGTTCGCGGGTAGGCTTCAATATCAGTTCACCTGCTTTGGTGAGTCCGCCAAATAGTATAATGGCTTCCGGGCTTGAAAACATAATTGAATTGGCAAGCGCGATACCTAATATTCGCCCGGTGAATTCAAAAATTTCTTTAGCAAGCGGGTCGCCATCTGTTGCAGCCTCATAAACTTTTTTCGAGTCAAGCTCAGCTTCAGGTATATCCCTAAGGCTACTTTTTAATTTGCTGGATGCGAGCATTTCCAGTGCAGTCAAACGTAAACCTGTGGCAGATGCATATGCCTCCAACGAACCTTTTTTGCCCGTGCCTTCATGGTAGCGTCCGTCGGGTATAATAATGGTATGACCAATTTCGCCGGCAAAGCCATCATGCCCGTAAACCAATTTGCCATTGGCAACAATGCCACTGCCAACACCCGTGCCAAGGGTGATCATAATAAAATCGTTCATGCCTTGTGCTGCGCCATACATCATTTCACCTAATGCGGCTGCATTGGCATCGTTGGTAAGTACAACGGGTAATTGAAATTTATCGCCAATAAGTTTCGCAATGGGGATGATGCCTTTCCATGGAAGGTTAGGTGCATATTCGATAGTGCCACTGTAAAAGTTGCCATTAGGCGCACCCACTCCAATGCCTTTCATTCTGCCAACGCCACCGGCTTGTAAAATTAGTTCCGATAACTTTTCGTGCAACTCATTGATAAAGGTTTCAATGGTCTTGTGTTTTTTAGTGGAGATATGGCTCGAAAACAAAACATTTCCAACTTTGTCTACAATCCCAAACTTGGTACCTGTTCCACCAATATCAATTCCGATAACGAGAGGTTCTAGGGAGGGCTTTACACTTTTACTTTTCATATAGCTGGTTGTTGGTAAAATTGGGTCAATGGTCAATGGGTAGTTGCTTTTACAAGATTAAAATTTACAATTTACAATTCACAATTATCAGTTTACAATTACTAATCACCAATTACCCATCGCTTATCACCCTTACTCCGCGGGTTGCTCATAATCAATACCCTGCTTTCTTAAAATCCCCTTTACTACAAAAGCAAAAAAGGCTAAATAGGCAAAACAAATAACTGCCACCCAGTACGACTGGTGTATGCCATAGCCTTCAACAGCTGTATTGCTTTGTAAGTAATCTGCGATCTTACCCTGGATGGGAGGGATGATACCACCACCCAAAATCATCATAATTAAAAACGCGGAGCCTTGCGTAGTGTATTTTCCTAAACCTGCCAGGGATAAGTTATAAATACAAGGCCACATAATTGAACAGAATAAACCGCCACTTAGCAATGCATAAATTGAAGTGGTCCCTGTAGTCATTATCCCAATTATCATGGCTACCAACCCCAGAAAACTAAATACAAGTAACGTGGTTGCCGGCTTATCCTTACTAATGAAAAAGGCTGCAATCTGTACCAGCACACAAACTATATAATAATACAATGGGCGCATGTCGTTTTTAGCAAGTGTGTTCACGCCAATAACAATCCCAAAAGCTATAATGGGCACCACTGCAAGCAAAATATTTTTCATCGATTTTGATGGGTTGAAAACGGAAATAGAGCCAGCCCATCTTCCTATCATCAGGCTACCCCAATACATGGAAACAAATGGAGCAACCTGCGATGGCTGGTATCCGCCAAAGGCTGGCTGTTTCAATAATTCACTCAGGTTGCTTACAATGGTTACTTCAACACCCACATACATAAATATGCCCAGCATACCGAGTATTAATTGAGGGTATTGCATGGCGCCCCAACCTTCGGGTTTTTTCTTTGCGCTCATGTACGAAAAAATTAAGCCGCCCACAACCACGGCCAATGCGCCAAACAGCCACTTCATCCGGTAAGTTTCCATCGAATGTTTGTCTGCCTCTTCCACTACCGTTTTATAACTGTTAAAAACGGGGGCGAACATAATAATGAGTAAGCCGGTTATGATTAAGAGGGTGTACAAAGCCTTATTCGCCTTTTCTGTTTTTTCAATCAAAATTCCATCCGGTACTTTTTTGGAGAAATAAAATAATGCCGCCGCACCAATGAACAAAGCACCAACACAGGCATATAATATAATTACTTTATCAAGTGTTAAGGCTGCTATCTGATCGTTAGTAAGTGCTGCCGTTGAACCAAACAATGCAAGCGCAACTATAATGGGTCCTATCATGGTTCCAAAGGAATTAACGCCACCACCCAGGTTTACACGACTGGTACCGGTTGATGGATCGCCTAAATTGATAGCGAAAGGATTTGCTGCCGTTTGTTGCAACGAAAAACCCAGCGCTACCACAAACAATCCTACCAGCATGCCGGTAAAAGTATTGGCATTAACTGCCACTATCATTGCTATTGCGCCTAGTGCCGAAAACAGTAAGCCATATACTATACTTTTTTTGTAACCCCATTTGCCAACCAGGTCTTTACCGCCAAACGAACCATAGGCAAAAAACGCAAGCGCTCCTAAATAATATGCACCATAAAAAGCGAAGTCTATCAACTGGCTTTGAAATTGGTCGAGGTTGAAATAGTGTTTACAAAACGGGATGAAAACACTGTTACCCGCTGCAATAAATCCCCAGAAAAAAAACACGGTAACCAAGGTGCTTAAGGCTCCATAATTAGTAGGAATGCCCTGCGATGGTAATTGTTGGGAAGAAGTGTGACTACCCGTTGCGCCTGCCATATCGTTGTATTTTTAGGCGTTGAAAGTACCAGAAAATTTTTAGCTATTGAATTTTGATTTATAATTTGTTGCTAACAAAATCATGCTTACTTTGATTGCCTATTTCATCAATCGTTTATGGAAATAATACATGTAAGTGCGGAGTGTTATCCTGTAGCCAAAGCCGGTGGGCTGGGCGATGTGGTAGGAGCGCTTCCAAAGTACCAGATTAAGCTCGGGCATATTGCCAAAGTGGTGATGCCGATGTATAGAACAAAATTTTTGTTAGAGAATGAGTGGGTTGTGGATTACAAAGGCGCCGCTAATTTAGGAAGCTGGCGTTTTGAGTACACCATTATAAAAGAACGGTATAACGTACTGGGTTACGACCTTTACCTGGTTGACATACATGGCTTACTCGACCGGGAAAAAATATACGGTTATGGCGATGATATCAATCGCTTTACCGGTTTTCAAATAGCGGTGGTGGATTGGATCAGTCGGTGGCAACACCAGCCCGATATTGTTCATTGCCACGATTACCATGCAGGGCTCATCCCGTTTATGATGCAGCATTGTTATGCTTATAATTTTTTGGGTGGAGTGCCCACCGTGCTTACCATACATAATGCGCAATACCAGGGTTGGATGGGGTGGGATAAAAGCCATTTGATACCGGCATGGGATAGCTGGAAAAGTGGTTTGCTTGAATGGAAGAACAACATTAACCCACTGGCAAGTGGCATTAAATGTGCCTGGAAAGTAACAACCGTTAGCTGGAGTTACCTGGATGAATTGAGAGGCGCCGCCAACGGGCTGGAAAATTTATTTGAATACGAGCGTGGCAAAAGTGTAGGTATCTTAAATGGGATTGATAATGATGTTTGGGATCCGGCAACAGATACTTATATAACAGACCAGTTTTCTGTAGCTAATGTAAAGGAGGGAAAGTTTAGCAATAAAAAGATTTTGTGCGATCAGTTTAATCTCGACATCAACAGTCCGCTGATTGTTTTTATAGGCAGGCTGGTTGGCGAAAAAGCCGCCGATGTTTTACCCGACAGCATTATGTCATCGTTGTATAACATGCACAACCAGGTTAGCTTTTTAATATTGGGTAGCGGCGAAACGCATGTTGAATGGCAACTAAGCAGTATGGCCGACCGGTTTCCAAAATATTATAATGCAGTGATCGGTTACAATGAAAAGCTAAGCCATCAAATGTATGCGGGTGCAGATTTTTTATTGATGCCCAGCAGGGTAGAACCCTGCGGTCTTAATCAAATGTATGCTATGCGTTATGGTACGGTACCCGTGGTGCGCAGTACCGGCGGTTTAAAAGATACTGTTATTGATATGGGAGATGAAGGTGGTTATGGTATCCGGTTTAACAATGCAAGTGTGTGGGATATTAATTATTCTGTAGGAAGAGCGGTGGAAGTTTTTAATAAACCGGAGCAACTAAATGCCATGCGTACGCGAATGATGCAGGTAGATAATAGTTGGGATAAAAGCGCCCAGGATTACATCAACGTTTATAAATCGCTGAAGTAAAACCGGGAGGTAAAACTAGAAAGGGTATTAAATTTTTAGCTTTAATTTTCATAATAAATCTTTCTTACCAAATCAACATTTGTCATATGAAGACACTTACTCAATCCGTTGTCGCCGTTATTCTGGGCGGGGGTTCCGGTACAAGATTATCGCCCTTAACTACCAGCCGCAGTAAGCCTGCCGTACCCATTGCAGGCAAGTATCGCCTGGTAGATATACCCATCAGCAATTGTATGAACAGCAACATCAACCGGATGTTTGTGCTCACGCAATTCAATTCAGCTTCGTTAAATAAGCACATAAAGAACACTTACCACTTCAGTGCTTTCAGCAAAGGCTTTGTTGATATATTAGCGGCTGAGCAAACACCCGATAACCCGGGCTGGTACCAGGGAACTGCCGATGCGGTAAGGCAATCA
>JANPIA010000562.1:0-32692 GCA_031424735.1 Segetibacter sp. | reverse complement strand
TACTAAATATCGCCGTCCATTCAAGGTATTCGTAAAGTATGAAAGTTGTTCAAGGTCTTAGTGTAGCCAGACTTTGAACTTAGGATAACTGTAAGTCTCCGACCTACTGCCTTTGCAAAAGGCACTTGCTCCGCTGCCCTTCACCACAACCTGTCCCGCACTGCGGGAGTACCACAAAAGCTAAATTGCAATTCTGTTTAAGGGACGTTTTTACTTCCCCTATATTCTTCTGTAACTTGTTACTTAATTATTTTTCATGAAAACATTACTAACGCTGGTTGCTTTACTTATTTCAGGAACTGTAATAGCGGGAAAGTATTGCGACCAATTTCAGTTCGGCGGATATGCAGGCAACCATGATATTTCCGCAAATAAAGTCATCCAAATTATTTCTGCTCCACTGGTGGCAATCGATAGCTGCAATAACAAAATAACCAATCGAAGCGGTCAACTTTTTATTTACAATAAACGCGACGAATTGGTAACCACCATCCAATTTAGCGGAGCATTAAACCCTACGCAAAGAAGAAATGTGCTGGCGATGATAAAACCGGGATATAAATTTCATTTTGGAGAAATGCGCTTCGGTGAAGAAAATAAATTTACACCGGATGTAATCTTCAATATCAAATAAACACCCGATCGAGATAAGAGAAAGATATGTACCCTGCCTTTGACCAACTCTATTGGTAGGAGCCCTTCTCCCAAAGCTTTTCAACAAATGTTTAATAAATAAAATCTCAAAAGTAGATTAAGGCAAACGCATTGATTATTTAGATTATCTAAATCTGTCCATTCAACGGAAGCGTTGTGGGATTTTGCTGAATACCAGCTATCCTTATTCGTGTGGGTATGGCAACTTGTGGATATGCAATTACTGTATGAAAAATGCCCGCACCGGTAACCAAAGCAAAAGTCTTCCTGTTTGCCTCGCCAGGCAGTTGTGCAGGAACGCCGCCTACCCAAGGATCGTTGAATGGATTAAACCAAGTAACAGAGCCCGGAGGCAACACCGCAGAAAATGCGTTCCAGGCGTTTCGTGCCGCAACCGAGTTAGGGTGTGCATGACTCATATCTGTACCAACATGACCTATATGTTGAACACCCCCCCGCTGGTACGACATGATCCAGCAGCCAGACATAGGCCCGGTCAATACGTCCATTCCATTTGTCACCACTTCACTAACCAAACCTGGCAACCATTCAAGCCATAAAAAATTACGATGAACTTTAGTGACCGCCCCAACTCCCGTATTGCTTACTCTTTGTCGGTCGAACTGGCTCTTTATATGTTGCCCTGCCCGCTGAGCCAGTATAGCAGCCTTTTGTGTAAACGAAGGATTGAAGCCATGCTGCGGATTAGCAACCGGTACGGGGGCATGGGTGTTGGAAGACTCAGCAATATGAAGAACCTGCCTGTTTACCAGTTGAAAACCCAGGGCTACAGGTGCCGCATTAGTTGGTGGCAGTGTTTGAAGGTCTATGAAGCGACCAACAATCAGTTTCTGTTCGATCATAAAATAGAGGTTTTAATAAGCGTGGCTAATAGCGCAAGATTTAGTTTGCTCCACCTAATTTAAACAACTACTCGCGCAACCGCAACCAGTTATTTGTTTCAGGCTTAACAACTGCATTAATTTTCACCACAATCCTGGCAACCATCAGCACTTTGTATCACCGCGAAATACCTAACCTCTTCAGACCAAAAACTCTACCTGCTTACAGGCAGCCACACACTCATTTCCGCATGCCCCCTGTTGCCCCATGCAAAATAAGGAACGAGTTTTATGGGCACATTGGCGCTTCCTGTTTGCGAAATTTTCCTGTATAGTTTGTTAGTCCAATCGCCCTGTTGCATTTTGGATGCTTTTCCTTCCAATAATAAAATATTGTTGTTATCAATCCTTGCCATTTTCGGTACAAGCTGCATGTTTTGCGGGAGTGAAAGGTTGAACACTTTACTGTTTGCAGGAACATCCACCGATTCCATACAATATACAATAGGTCCTCTTTTTACAGCAACCTGGTTTCGGGTTTCTTCTACCAGTGGGTTCGCTTCCATCATCACTGACTTCATTGGCAACTGCAGTTCAATAAAGTCCCCTGCCTGCCACGTGCGTTTTATTTCAAAATATTCTCCAGGTATAAGCTTACCAGCATATGGTTTACCATTCACCAATAACGTGGCTCCATTACTCCAGCCGGGTATGCGCAAAAACATCGAAAACATTCCCTTGGCCTGCTGAAACTTTATTGCAATATTTCCATCCCATGGATAGTTGGTTTGTTGCGAAAACTTTATGGCTGTTCCATTTTTCAGTACGGCGGAAACATTACTTCCTCCATATAAATTTAACCACAAACCTTTAGGCGATATACTGTACGCATAGTTGCTAACTTCTGCTATGGTGCGCACCACATTGGGCGGGCAACAATTCGATAACGTTATATAGGGTACGCGATCCTTCGACCAGCGCTGCTTAAACGGCAGTTCATCCGAATAAGCCAGCGGGTTCGTGTACAGGAACTTCTTTCCATCCAGGCTGATGCCCGAAAGCACACTGTTATATAAAGCAAGCTCCATTACATCCGCATATTTTGCATCGCCTGTTATTTGCAGCATCCTGTAATTCCATAACACATTGCCTATGTTAGCACAAGTTTCATTGTGCGCTGTAAAGTTTGGCAATTGGTAATCCCTCCCATAAGCCTGGTGCAACTTTTCTACATTTTCGGGGTTGTACGAAGTGCCGTCGTTGGAAACGCCATCGTACAAAGCGCCACATCCGCCGGTTATGTACATCTTTCTATTAACCACATCGTCCCACATTAAATTGAGCGTTGATAACAAAGTTTTGTCACCGGTTTCGGCATACAAATCTGCCACCCCTGCAAACAAATAATTAGCCCTTACAGCGTGCCCAACTACTTCTTTCATATCCCTGAAACGATAACGGTCGGAGTTGTCATCGGTACCTGGCGAAACGCCTCTTATATCAATCAACTTCTTAGCTAAGTCAACATATTTTTTATCGCCGGTAGTCCGATACATTTCAATAATGCCCATATAGTGAGAGGGGCAAATGGCATTTCGCGCAACTTCCGGCGATGCTTTTTCATAAAAGTTGTAGAGGTAATCGGTTGCTTTTTTTGCAATATCCAGCAGGCTGGTTTTGCCGGTGGCGCGGTAGTGCACACAAGCTGCCGTCATTAAATGACCAATGTTGTAAGCCTCGAAACTCAGGCGGTCGTCAAACTGTTTTTTCACGCCGGTAGCATCCTGCTCAATTTTCGCTTTTGTATAAATATAGCCGTCTGCACGCTGTGCCTTTGCAATCACCGCTATAGCATCATCCATCATCTTATCCAGTACTTCATTTTTACCTGAAGCATACATGCTGGCAACTGCTTCCAGTGTTTTATAAAAATCACCATCATGAAACGATGGACCCTTAAATCTGCCTGTATCAAGCAAGGCCGCTATCTCAAAATTTTTAAAGGCATGGCTGATGTTCGCATCGTTGTAAATCTTCCACATGTTGGGTACCATAGCATTTTTGCAAACTTCAAAGCGTTCAGCCCAAAAGCCTTTGGTCCACTGCACATCATCCATGTTAAGACTGCTTAATTTAGCATAGCCGCTATTAGTATTATTAACCAATCCTCTGCTTTGCGACGGTGCATTGAAATATAAAAAGCACATTGCTAAAAGCGTTACAATCGTTTTCATAACTCGTTTTTAATTTTTTCTTTTTGTTACCCGCTTTATGTTTTCATGGGATCATCGTTGCGTCGCAGTACGTTCATCTTATGTACACGGGGCAACTTAGTTGTATTGAATTTTCTAAGGCGCCATCATTTTTTGTTAACCTGTTTCTTCCCTATCGCCATCCCACAATTCTTTGATAAAACTTCATCAACTGTGTCATCTCCCGTTTGGTTATAAGTTCTTTCACCGGCATCTATTGTCACGGGCTTTCGGGTTCCGTTAATATCACTATATCTTTCTTCCTCCACTCCGGTACTACTTTCAATAACCTTAGCTTTCCATCTTTTACCTCGGCTTCCACGGTTGTTTTAAAAGGTGCATGTAACTTAAAATGCACATCCCAATGTTTTGGCCATGCTGGTAGCAGAAATATCTTTTCTTCATCTGTTTGAATCAACATCTCCTGCAAACCAATCATTCCCGATCCGCCCCAGTTATGGTCGGGTGTCCAATCAAAACCCGGACCCCAAAACGCCGGAAAACGGCGGGGCGCATTTTGCAATTTTAAAAGGGTTAGGCGCGTTGCTTCCCCTGTTAGCCCCAGCCTTGCTGCAAAAATATTATCCTGCTTCCATCCCACGTGGCTTCTAAATTTTAAGGCGTTTGTATCAAGCTTATAGGTGTTAATAGCTACCGCCAAATCCGGTTTGCCCACGCCATACATCCCCCACGGAAATACAGGATAAAGTTGTGATGGTTCTGTATTATTTATTCGCTCCCACAGCCTGGCAGGGGCAATTGTTTTAGCACCTTTAAATTCTGCAAAATTTATGGGTGGAATTCGGGTTAACATCAATGTCCATTCCTTGCGTTTTTCATTGGAAAGGTAATTGGCAGACAGGTTGAGTAACCGTTCTAAAATTGTTTGCAAAGCAGCAATCGTCGAGGTGGAATTGTAAGCCATCTTATAGGTTTCGGCACCGGAACCTGGATAAAGAACGAGATGACCCTCCGCATCAAAAGCTTTACTACCACGCTGCTTTGCCAGGTATTGATAGTGCTCGTTAAAAAACGTAAGGCAACTTTCTATAAAAGGAATGTATTCTTTTATGGTGGTGCCGGTGTATCGTTCTGTTTCCAGCATCATCAGGCAAAACTCCAAAACAGTATCCCACTCATACTCCAGCCAGGCATTGTATTCAAGCCCTTTATCAAAACCAGGCGGACGTTTCCAGCCATACTCTGCAGGGTTAGGCAAACCAAAATTTTCGAGCTGTTCGGCAAAGCATGCACCATTGTGTCCCCAATATAAACGGCTTCGCAGTTCGGCAGTTTTCAGCAGGTTTGTATAGAAGGTAAGCTGTGGTTTAAGCAAATCAAAATCGCCGCTTTTTATCATGGGGAAATATACCAGCCGCTGGTTTTGCGCGGTATGGGTTCCGCCACCCCAGTTGCGAAAATCTGGCGTTGCTTTTATACCTGAATCAGTAAGAGCCGGATCCCAGGTAAATAAACCTCCATTGAACTTAGTGGGATATTTTCCATATGCGTTACACGCAAGCATATATCGCATTAACTGGTAGTTTCTTGCCACCTGCCATGGCTGCGAAGTATCATTCGATTTATCGCCATTAATAAAAATGTAACTCCGCTCCCAGAACTGTTGCCACCATTGTATAGTTTTTTGAAAAGATGTGTTACGTTGCGCCTTTGCCAGGTTGATCGATTTATTCAACTCTGCCTCCCATGTTTTTATGGGTGATTGGTTGGTATGCAGGTAAACATTCAGCAACTGGTATTTTACAGGTTTCCTGCTTTTTAGTTTCCAGCTTTTAAAGTTTGTACCCAGGTAAACACCAGCAACTGTCCCATTCGCTTCCATATTATCTCCCTCCATCAAACCACCGAAAACAAGACCTTTCAACGGATTGTATATTTCATCTTTAACCGAATCTAAACCTTGTTGTTTTACTGTTACATCAAAAACGGTTGCCTCGTTATTTTGATGGTGAAAACAAACCCGGCTGCCGTTGAATTGTATACTGTCTTTGCCTGTTTTTACCTCACCCTGTAACGCCCATTTATACGAAGTTTGAAATCCTTCCCTTCCCTTTATCACTCTATCATTATAACGCCAGCTTTCATAAGCAGCTTCGGTAATAACAGGTTTGTTGCTGTTAACTTCAACGTTGATTACAGGCTTAAAAACATCTACCCAAATTTTAATGACGGCAGTATGCGGTCCTTTTGTACCCGTTATAGAAACATAGCCATCCTGTAAATTAAGTTCCTGGGTAAACGACCCATTCTCAAATGGATTGGGGACAATTTTCATACGCACCCGCCCTGCTTTCAACATCGAATTATTCTCATCGAAGTGGCCGCTGCGGGCAATGTAAAACAGCACCTCGTTGTTTTCCATCCAAACATTCAACCCAATATCGCCGCCGCCACATGGCATGGATTCTCCTGCATTTTTACTTTGGGTTTTCCAGCTAATGTTGTAATTGTTAAGTTCACTCAATTGGCTTTTAGAATCTAACCTGTATGCTAAAAACAAAACAGTGATCACAACATATCTTAAATAAAGACTAGTATCAGCAGCTTCATAACGTTGCGATAAATATTGATGGAAAGTACGTGCTGGCATTAGCAAAAGTATTCTGAATTCAACCGGGAACATGCGTTTCGGTGCAGGTTAATTTGTACAAGTTAATACCCTCCATCGCAACCGCCCAATGTTTCTGATTTTACAAAACGAATTGGTGTAAAACGAAGTTCCTTTTGCTTTAAATGTAGCCTGGACATAAGGGAGGTTAAAAAACAATGTCACATTGTTATCACCACCTTTCCGTGGTGTTTTCCATCAGCAAATAACCTGAAGGCTTTTTGAATATCATCTAATTTGTAATGCCCATCTATCTGTGGCTTTATTTTACCGGATTCAAACAGTTCGTTCATATACAACAAGTCCTTGTTTGGTTTTAAAGCAACAATCCGGAAATGCTTTTTTAACATCCATCTTAGCAATGGCGCCAGTAGCATAGCCTGCAACAATCGCCACAGCGAACCGCCAACTGTAACATACACTCCATCATCGCAAAGTGCACGTGCATAATCAAACATGGAACGATTGGTTTTTGCATCAACAATCAGGTTATACCGCAAACCGTTTTTTGTAAAGTCGGTCAAGGTGTAATCTATTACATGATGGAAACCCACTGAGCGCATTAAATCCAGTTTGCCCGTGTGATCTACTCCGGTTATTTCGGCTCCATATAACCGGGCGATTTGAACAGCAAAAGTACCAACACCGCCGCCTGCGCCATTGATGAGCAACTTTTGTCCCTGCTTTATTTCGCCTTTATCAATGAGCGCCTGCACAGCCAACATTGCAGCTTGCGGTATAGATGCAGCATCTTCGAAGCTCATAGAGGGAGGCTTTAAAGCCAGCGCTTTTTCACGAGCGCAAGTGTACTCAGCAAAACCACCCCAGGTTTCGCTTAAATCACCATATACCGCATCCCCGGTTTTAAACCTGGTTACATTTTTACCAACTGTTTCAACCATTCCGGCAATATCAGAACCTAATATGTTTCGCCTAGGTTTTAGTATGCCATTGAGTATTCTATTAATAAGATCGCCTTGCAGCAAACCCCAGTCCCAATCGTTTAATGATGCGGCATGTACTTTAACTAATACTTCGTCGTCTTTTGGCTGTGGCTTTGTCACTTCCTGTATCTGCAATTTTTCAGGACCTCCATATTTAATGTAGACAGCAGCTTTCAATCTTATAATTGAGTTAATGAAAAAGTAATTTATAATTTTTTGATGAAAGGAATTACCCAATGATCCAAAAGCAGCATCGGGACAGAAAATATAACCATGATGACTAACTGGAAATACCGGAACCACGTAAGCAGTAAATGGAATTTGTACAAGATAAAAGTAAGTGGCGAAGCTCGTAGATGCTTTTGTAGGATATTATTGCCTGTTGGCAACTGAAGATAACCTTTCAGAAATCCACTAATTTATTATTGAATTAGCAGCCATCTTACCAGGTCTTTCGGTTCAACAATGCTCCACGAATGTGGATTTTTTTTGTTACCGGGTTTCCTGTATCCTCTATTCATGGTAGCGATCAGTTCTACCTCTGAATTTCCCATACTCCGCAATTCATTGGTGACCGCTGCAAGGTCAAACGCATTCATCCCCGAATAGTCCACTCCATCTTTCATCCACCATGCAACATCGGGTTCTGTATAAAAGCGTATGGGCAGGTTTACCAAAGTTTTGATTGCATACTGTGTAGTATCGGTAAACGAATACGGTGAAAGCTTGTAGTAATTCTCCAAAAACTCCTTCGGCGATCCACCAAATTGTTCTTCATACCTTTTCAACATATACGTATTCTCAGCAGCTACATCTTTGCCGGTGCTGGCAAGCCTTGTTTCCCTCATTGATGTATTATACATCCTTTCAAAATCAAGCGGAGCGTCCACGGCAAAAACAGCGGATGGCTTAATTGCAAACTTTTTTTGAACAGATAGTTCAGCATACTTAAGCGCGCAGGTACCACCAATAGAAAATCCACCGATAAAAAACTTTTGTTTTTGAAGATGATGACGGGTTGTTATATCTGTAAGCATCTCCATCAACGAAGCCTGTGTAACACTGTCGATACCCATGGAACGTATACCAGTTTTGAACGTGGGAATTATTGTTAACAGCCCTTGTTGTGCCGCATAAACTGGCAAGTTGGTTTGCGCTAAAACATCCTGTGCTTTTTGAAACATTCCGGGAATAAGAAACAGGCAGCCTTTATACGGTAGCTTAGGCGGATATACTTCAATGTATAAATTTGAAGTGCTGTCTTTTGCGTTCAAATACACCGTCTCCTTTTTTTGCGCTACGGCGGATATGCCGGGAAAAATCAACAGTAAAACCAAAATTATTTTTTGCATTATGATCGTTTGAAAAGAATTCGTTACTGAGAATTTTGCAATCCTTTGACCCTACTTTTCCAATTCTTTTAACCTGTTTTTCGCTTCCTCATAAACCGGCGTTATCGCCAGTGCTTTACGATAAAACCGTATGGCGTCTTCTTTTCTATTCATTGCTGCATAAATGTTGCCCATGGTAACCAATATCAAATCTTTGTTTGGAAATTCGGCAACATTATTTTCTCCTATAAGCCTTGCCTCTTCGTACCTTTTTCCATCCAATAATTGTTGTGCAATAAAATTCATCGAAATCCAGTCGATATAGTAATGCGCTGAATCTGCTTTCATTTTTTTGAATTCATCAATCGCTTTTACCACACCAATTTTTTCAATTGATGTTTCCATTTTTTTGTGGACAGGTTGTTTTAGCACTACCGGTTTATTGTATAAAACCTTGTATAAGTTTGTGGTGATGCCAAAAAAATCTGTCGGCGAACTGTTGCACAGTATCACCACTAAACTGTTTGTGGAAGGCACCCGGCGAATAAAGGAAAGAAACCCGTCCGTCATACCCAAATGAAAATTGGACGTGACACTGTCGGTAACAGTGTACCGGAATTGTTTATTAAACCAGCCATAACCATATTGAGCAAGTTCAATGCCCGGAGTAAACATTTGATTGGTTAGCTCTTTGTTTATTAAACTATAGTTTGAGAGCGCAGTGTGAAATTTATACAGATCGTCTACCGTTGAATACAGGTCGCCGGTACCCATGGTGTTGGATTGGTCTCTAAAGTCTGCCGACGTGTAGCCGCCAAAGCTATAATCATAACCCGTGGCCCTGCCACGCACAATTTGGGTATGATAATAACTACCCGAATTGTTCATGTTTAGTTTTTTGAAAATATCCTCAGCCATTAGCTGTGCATAAGTTTTTTTTGTAACCCTTTCCATTATGTAGCCCAGCATAAAATATCCCCAACTGCTGTAAGCATAATGGGTACCTGGTTTAAAAGCAAGCGCGGAGTCTATAAAGATGTTGACATATTCTGCCCTTGTAAAATTTTGCCGGCTAATTCGCGGAAAAAAATCTTTTATGATATCGTAGTTTGGTATGCCCGAAGTATGCGTTAACAACTGGTGAATGGTAACATGGCCGGCAGGCTTATTCCTGAATTCGGGCAAATAATCCTGAACTAATTTATCTAACTGCAAAATTCCTTTTTGTACTTGTATTAATACCAGTGTGGCGGTTAAAGGTTTTGATACGGAACCTATCATAAACTTAGTATCCGTTTTATTAGGAATGTTCCATTCCCTGTTGGCTAAGCCAAATGCACCTTTGTAAATTACCTGCCCGTTATCAGCTACCAATACCGCCCCATCGAACATATTATAGCTGTGGTAAGTTTGCATTATTTGCGCCAGCTTCGCTTTTTTACCCTGACTAAAAACCATTTGCCCGTGGGCGATACTGATTAAAAAAACCACAAACTTTAATAAACTCATCACTATCTTTTTAAGTGCTACCCAGGGTTTACTGGTGCTGCAGCAATATACACCTGCCACATTTCAATGCAAGTTTGCCGATTGAAATAAGGCAAAATAACTGGGAATGGCAGATACAACACCCCTGCCTCAAAGCATTTATTACTTTAATGGATTATTGGTTAAATAAGTGTACAGCAACTAAAAGACTAATTTTTCATAAAACTTTCCAACCTTGCTTTCTGGTGGGGCATTACCAGTTTAATGGTAAATAATCCGCTGGCAAGGTTTGCCACATTAATTTCCTGAAACATATTTCCTTTGGTTGAAAAGAAAGTTTGTTGCTTTACTATTCGCCCGGAAGCATCGTAAATAGAAAGGCTTGCGTTACCCTGCTGACGGGTTGAAAAATTTATCATGAGTTTGGTAGTAGCAGGACTTGGGTAAACCGAAAAACGAGCATCATCATAGCCTTTAATGGCGGCGGTATTTGAATAAATCGACTTTCCATTATTCAATAAAAGTCGCAACCTGTAGTACGATACTTCTTCATAATTGTTATTATCCGACAAACTGTAGGTATCGCGCCGCTTGCTTTTTTCGGTAGCCCAAACAAAATTCACTTTCTGAAAGTGCAAAGTATCTCCCAATGATCTTTCTACTTCAAACGCCGAATTATCAAAGCCATTAATGGTTTCCCACTTAAGTCCAATCACTTCGTTATTACTACGTTCACCTTCTAATTGAATAGCAGGAATATATTGGAGTAGAGGACACAATAGCTTGGCCTCTTGCAGTTTGCTTTCAAGGTTAAACCCGGCGATCTTTGGTTTTTTGGGCTGCTGAACTGTAGGTAGTTTAAGTACTGGCGGTCCTATACGGGGTAATTGCAGCATTTGCTTTAACTGTTCCTTCGGATCGTTGCTATGCAACTTAACAACCTGCGAAGAAGCGGAATGGGATAAAAATGCGCATACCGTCAACCATAAAAATTTATATGTTTTCATCTTCAAAAGTTTTGAGAAATGAATGGTATGGAATTAATACGTTGCCGTTGATGGAGAACCTCCGGGAAAGGGGTAATTAAAAAGCTTGTTTTTTGTAAAGTCCCAACCGATGTTGAATTTTTCACCAATACCCCCATCATTTCCTTGCTTTGCAATTTGCCAGGCAATTTTTTGTGGTACCAATTCAATATTGAATATAGGTAAATCACCCGATGATGCACCTTCAGTAATAGATGAAACAAGTACGCCCTCCATATGAACCTTATATAATCCTTCAATGCTGCCACCTTCACCCGTATTTTTTACAATTTCCATATCTACGGAAGTAAGCAATTTTCCAACCAACATATTATACTTAAATGAATTGACGGCAAAACTGAGTGGCATTGAAAATTGAAACGGAGATTTAGAAATTTTGCACGCGGCAGCTCCACCACCACCACCTGCGTTGGAACATCCTGCCATTCCATCAGAATAAGCGGATGCTTCAATTTGTTTTCGGTGACCTTCGTCCGTTGATCCTCCATCAAATGTTCCCACGGTGGTACCCACACCCGTGCTGCCAACCGCTTTAATAAAAATTTGCCCAATACTTTTCGAGGTAATAAATAATCCTGCAAGGATAAATGAAGTAATAAATACTTTTTTCATAACGCTGGTTTTAGTTTGGTGATTGGTCAATTTTAAATTCCACTCATTAAGGTACGGCACTGTGTTATGAAGTGCAATAGCCCGAAGCGTTTTGCATTTAAAGATGCTTGTGGCGAATCACCCTTTCGCAAGCACCAGCGTACTCATACACCTAACATCATCCACGTTCACTGTTTTCAATGGCTCTATCAAAGTGAGATTGTTTAGTTGAAGTGTTGTTGCTAACAATGATTTTGTAAGCAAAAAGCGAATAGATGAATCTGGAATATGATAAACACCATCTCCTATAAGCTGCACCTTGTGCTCTATGCCAATATTCGATGCCATCCGAATGAATAATGTGCCACCGGGTTTTAGCACGCCCGTTAACGCTGCAACCATACAATTAAAATGCGGCAAGCTGTTGGCAAAGTGCAATACCGCACTGCAAATAATATGATCAAAACAATTATCGGGGAAGGGCATGTTTTCAATTGCTGCGCAATGAAAACTATCCGCCGGAAGTTGGGGATGGGTAAGTTTCAACTCATTAATAAAAGCAGCACTACTATCCACCCCAACAATACGAATGTTGTTGTATAAAAACCAGTGAAGATTTCTACCCATACCACATCCGGCATCTAAAATCACATCACTTTCGGCAAACCTGTTTTTCATGATCTGATCCAATAGGTAAATATCCGTTTCACCAACTAAAAGCTGTAGGGGAACTGGTTTCACTAATTACTGAATTGGTAAGTTAAAAAAACGTTGCATTGCTTCAACATAATAATAATCGGCATAAGGCAGCGGTGAGTCTACCTCTGTATTTTTTGGAAGGTGGGCAACACTGTGTTTTAAAATAAAGCCTCCATTGCTGCCCGTTTGCGCTTTATACTCAGGCGAAGAAAGTGTTTGCAAAATAGTTGTAACAACCGCCAGGTAATTTTTTGCCTGCGCATTATCGCTATACCCAGCCAGTTCAATAAGTGCAGAAGCCATCACCCCCGCCGATGATGCATCGCGATAGGTGTTAGGAATACCGGGAGCATTGTAATCCCAGTAGGGAATTTTATTTGCGGGCAGCGTTGGATTGTTTAAAATGAAGCCGGCAATACGCTGCGCCTGTTCAAGGTATTTTTTGTCTTTTGTTTCGCGATACATCAATGTATAACCATAAAGTCCCCACGATTGTCCACGTGCCCATGCCGATTCATCTGCTGCACCTTGTGCTGTTTGCTTTTGCATAACAGCACCGGTTTTGGGATTGTACACCACTACATGATAGGAACTGAAGTTGGGTCTGAAATGATTCTTGATGGTTGTGTTGGCGTGTGTAACCGCAATATCGTAAAGTGATTTGTCGCCGGTTTCCCTTGCGGCATAAAACAACAGTTCCAGGTTCATCATATTATCAATTATCACACGAAACATGGTAGTATCGTCCGACTTCCCCCACGAGCGAATGCAACCCACTTTAGGATTAAATCGTGTGGCAAGGGAGCGCGCCGAGTTGATCAATATTTGTTTATACTTTGCACCAGGTGTGAGGCGGTTGAGTGTACCATAGCTGCAGAACATCATAAAACCCAGGTCGTGTGTACCCTTGTTGAATTGTTCTTTCTCCATCAATGGTATCTTTTTTAACAGCTCTGTGTACATGGCTTTTTCGCCGGTATGCTCGTATAATAAACCTAACATGCCCGGGTAAAAACCTGCTACCCAATTTTCGGAAGTACAGGTTCGCAATGTATCGTTGGTGAACGAACGCGGCATTACACCTGCCGGAACTCTTGAGCTTAAATATTTATACTGCGTTACAGCGTCCTGCATTTGCTGATCGATCCATTTCTTTGTTATTGGTGTTGAGGTGGCAACGGTTTGCTTGTTACGAACAGAACAGGCTACCAGCAGTATTGCTGTAAAAAGGGCAATTAATGTTAATGATGTTTTCATATGTATTTTTTTGATTCTTGTGTTAGTGAAAAGTGTCCAAAAAGTCTTATTGTTTCTGTTGTTCGACGACTATAGCTTTTTGCCGGAGCAGTAACTATTCCGGGCTTTTGTATGCATGATCAACCTCGACATTCTCCCCCGACCATATTTTTTTTGCAGTCCATGGCACATCTTTCTCTTGCCAGAAAACATCGGTTGGCGGTAAGCCTAACATAATAAATGCTTCTGAACACAAATACAAACTGCCTGTTGAAATATAGTGTTCGCCAATGCCTGGCTGGTGACCATACAACCCGATTTGCAGCCATCCGTTTTTATCGAAAGTACCCGGCGCCTCCACCATTTTTTTTATAACTGCGTACAGGGCGGCACGTACCTGTTGGGGTTGTACCTCCTTCGGTAATGCCTTCATTGCGGCAACCTGGGATAGTAATTGAAAAGCCCCGAACCGGTACGCCAACGACCTGCCTATGGGAGGGAAAGTTCCTTCCGGGGAGATGAGACGTTCCTGCACCGCAGCAAAGCGCTGGCTGCGCCGCAACACTTCGTAATACATTTTTTTGTCAGCATCTTTGGATGATGAATCTACCATCGCCTGCAATACATTCAATAGCATAGGCTGTATAACAAAACTGTTGTAATAGTCCCAATGAAATTCTGGACCATCGCCATAAGCGCCATCGCCTTTGTACCAAAGCATGTGTTGCTTCAATGCATAGTCGATGCGCATTTTATCTGCCGAATTATCAAACTTATGGAGCGCTGCTTCTACCGTTGCACTAAACATTAACCAATTGCTGTACGACGGCATAATAACCCGCGACGACTTTAAGGCATTGATCACGTTTGTTTTGGTTTCAGCATCCAGTTTATGCCATAATTGGTTTGGTGCACGCAGTAGTCCCTGTGCAAAAAAAGCAGCGTCTACCAGCGGCTGTCCCCCACCCTTGTTGAAGTTCAGGAAGTCAGCAGACGTAGGGTCTACCCCGTTTTTTATACAGGCAAGGGTAAGGTCGATATACTTTTTGCGAAGCTTGCCTTCCGGTGTTTCATCTGCTCCCAGTTCAAGCCAGGGCGCTAAACCGGCCAGCAATCTACCGAATGCTTCCAGGTGACTGCTGTATCGCCTGAAGCTATCCCTTGCTTCCACCGGCATGGTAGCTCGCAGTTGATTTTTGCTCAACGCAATTAACACAGGGTCTGCAATGCGCGTCAATGTTTGTATACAATATTCCCTTTCTTTTTTTCCATCGTCGGCAGAAGTACCGGTACCCTGTGCAAGCAAGGTAGCCGTTAGTAAAAAATTAGTAACCACGATTAAAAAAAAACAGCTCGTCTTTTTTTTACAGTTGATCATATTTTTCGATTGCATGAAAGAAGAAATTTTAGTTCGTTATTTGCATGTTTAAGCTAATGTTTGGTAAGCTGTTTTTTTATTTCGCTCTAACTTTTGGATAGGGCACATTGTACCCACGTGTGGCATACCAAACTATTTTATTCAGTATGTCGTCTTCCGCTTCGTCTACTTCTTCCAAAGGCAAAGCCATTGATTTTTTTGCCCAATACAATTGCTTTCCTTTTAGTGAAGAAAGTTTGGGGTTTAACTGGTTGAGCGGAATTTGATTGGGCAATGCTATGTAGGGTGTGAAGTTGGGCTTAGCGGTAAAACAATCTGTCATCGGTTCGGCAACCAAATCAAATTGCGTCATTGGTGGCAAACCCAATATCAACTCAATAGTTCGCAGCAAACTGTTTTGATTGTATTGCGTACTGACTACCTCGCCGCGCTTTGTGTACGGGCTAATACAAAGTGCTACGGTTCGCTTTCCATCAACATGATCAAGCCCCGATTGCGGATCGTCCTGTATCACAAAAATCGCTGTCTCTTTCCAAAATTTGCTGTTGCTCACCGCTTCCACTATTTGCCCGAGAGCGAGGTCGTTATCGGCAACAGCAGCGGCGGGTGTTGGATAGTTTGCGTTTACGCCTACGGTATGATCGTTTGGCAAAAGCATGAGCATAAAGTTGGGTAACGCGCCTTTTGCTTCATATGCGTTCAGTTCTTTTATAAACTCACGGGCTCGATACACGTCTGGTATTTTACCGGCAAAGCCAGGAAACGTAGGACAATTGTATGGCGTAAGGGTATGTAGTTTTGAAGTAGCCTTTATTGTTATATTGCTGATGTTATTTTTATAGCCTTCGTACACCTGGCTCCAGGTTGCATTTTTGGGTTCCATAATATCGGCATCTATAAACTCGCCATAATTGCGAAACGTCAATCCTTTTTCTATCACCTTATCCCAAATAAAACCTGCGGATGAAAACGCCAGGGGATCATCGCCGCGATATGGGTAGCTACGTATATGACCGCCAAAACTTTTTTCGAGATAGTCCGTGACATAACCTTCGTTGGTCCATTGGTGACCATCTGCACTCAACACACCATTGCAATACGTATTATCGAGCAGTACAAAATTTTCAGCCAGCGCATGATGGTTCGGGGTAACGTTTCTACCAAACTGGCACAGAGTACTATCGCCGTTTCCCTGTTTCAAACCACCAAAAACCTGGTCGTAGGTTTTGTTTTCCTTAATGATGTAAAGCACATGTTTGAAAACTGATTTTTCACCTGGTCTTGTGGGTACCGGTACTACTTTTTCTTTTACACTTTCCAAATGGATAGCCTGGGTGATACGCGGTAAACGCATATTGGCAGCGGCTTTTATCGTATGTGCTTCCAGTTCGTTTTTAGAAGGAGCCATAATGAAAGACACCGAGCCCAGGTGATCGTTCGATTTATAACCTTTTGCGTTTGCTCCTAAATTTCGTGTACCCACCCCTTTAATGTTAGCAACAAAAAGTTTGTTTCCGGCTTTGTTCAAAACCACTGCGCCGGGGTACCAGCCTGTTGGAATAAGTCCTTTCACTTTATCACTTGAAAGATCAATTACAGCAATGAGATTGTTACCGCCATTTGCCACGTACAAAGTGTTGCCATCGGGAGAAACGGCTAAAGCATTAGGCGCGCTGCCGAACGGTAATTCGCTTGTTGGCTTCACGTCAATGTTCTTAATCACCTGGTCTGTTTTTGTGTCGATGATCGTAACAAAGTCGCTGTTTGCATTGGCAACAAATAATTTAGAACCATCCGGGTGAAGTGCCAGCCCGGAGGGATGTAGCCCAACCTTTATTTCCTTAATAACTTTCCTCGTTTTCAAATCAATCACCGAAACAGTGCCTGTGGAAGTGATACCGGTCTTAGCATTTATAACCACTTCTGTTCCGGCAGACATAGCCGTTTTATCAGCTTTGTTTGCGGTTCGCCCACCCCAGTTGGAAACGTATGCTTTGTTGCCATTAATGACAACTGTATAGGGTGCATTGCCCGCTGGTATATTGGTTTCGAACTTTGCCGTCGCCATGTTTACCACACCCAAAGAGTTGCTAAGGTTGAGTGTAACGTAGATCAATCCGCGTGTTTCATCAATTGCAAATCCGCCAGGGTACTGCCTGCCTATTTCGGCCCTCAACGATTTTTCCAGGATCTCATTCTCTGATGAATAAGTACCGTCGGGTAAAAATTTGGAAGGTAGCAGTATCGCATCGCTCCAGGCAAACAAGCCATTGACCTGTTTAGCTGAGCGTACATAACCCCTGGTATCGGTTGTCCAAATCCTTTCGCCACCATTGCTCCAGGCAACACCGGTAAAAGTATTTCCTCCTTCGGGCAGTACCAGTGTTTGTTTTATTGTGAGGGTAGCAACTTCTATAAAAACAATATCGCGCAGGTTTTTTACCGCTACCAGGGTTTCATTTGGGTTGAGCGCAACATCAACCGGTCTGCCGGGGAAGGTGATGGTTATTCCTGCGGGATCAATGATCTGCGACGTAGGCACTATAAAGCTTCCATCCTTCTGTTACCTACTGCGGATCTTTTTTCAAACTTGTCTTTTTTGCTTTTTTGGGCGATACATTGCGTTGAAAGAAATGCAACACAAAAGAATACACCAACGCTGAGGCAAAAACATTTACAGTAAAATAAACTGATTATATAATGTTTCATTGCTTTATTTTTTTTGGCAGACCGTTTTCAATTTTTATTTGATTACTTGTTGGGTGTTTATTTATGCAAAACCTCTCAACATATCCCCATCAGCCTTTAGCGCCGGCGAAGTGAACTCAAGCAAAACCTTTCCGTTAACAATAGAAGACCATTCTACTCCGGGCCTTTGTAGTTCATTTTTTTATAGCCATAATCTTTTGCCAATATGGAAGAGTGGGCCACGTCATCCTTATCCTGCAAAACAAATCCGTTGGTTACCGGCTTTATGCTGGGGAGGCGGCTTTGGTTACATCCCAATTTATATAGTCAGACCGAAAGCTTCTTTTCGCTCCTTAGTTTCTGCGCCAATTTCATAACTATCTTTAAACGCCTTTGAAAGTTGATTGAGAAACATACAATCATTCGGCAAGCTTCTTCAGCGTTACAATTTCCATAGTACCACACTTATCTGCAGTTTATCATTTATAAAGTTCTGGCTCAAAAGTTATGCAGGCAGTTAAAGGTTGCTTTGCTTTTATAAAGATATAGCTCGATACCTCTTATTATTTAAAGTGGTTTTGCAGATGCCGGGCACCAGGAATTACAGTAATAAAAAATAGCCGCACATTGGCGGCTATACTTAACAAATATGCAGGTTACATTTTCGAATCATAAAACTTAAACTTCGCATCATATTTATCGTATTCTGCAGCTTTTCCTTTTGCTTTGTCACGCTTGTCAACATACAGGTTAGCCAACATTTTAATCGTTGTTTTCAACGTGTTGGTTTCTACTCGTGTTTTGTTGGCTTTTGCTTCCAATACCGGGTAAGCTTTTTCCAACCACTCAATCGCCTGTGACGAAACACCAGCGGCAATTTTATCAATTTCGTCTCTTTTGGCTTTTAATGCCGGTGTGTTTCCTATATAGTTGCTCCTCCGTTCCAGCAGGTCATTCCATTCGTTGTTATAAACTACGCCAGCATTGTAAGCGGCTATGCCATTGTTTTTATCCAATTCAAAAGCTTTTTGAAACGCACCACCAGCCTTCTTTTTCAAATTTGTTAATGCCAGGCTGTCCATCGTTTTAGCTTCATCCTTGTTAATGTTGAAAAACATATTGCCATAGGTGATGTAATCATCCGCTGTTAGTTTTCCACCTGCTTCTGCAGCAGTAAATTGTTTTAATTTTTCGTCCATGGAAGCATTGTCTTCCATGTAAGCTGTTTCAAACGACTTCCAAAGTGTTTGCTCAGGATAAAGCTCTTTTGCCGTGGCAATGTATTTATCGAACAGCGGTTTATTTTTTGTAGAAAGATAATGACGGGCAAGAAAATCATAAACGCCTTCGTACGACTTACCACCAATTTTCAGATCGGCAAACCTTTGGTAATATGTGGCAGCTTCCTCACCTTTCTTGGCGTTTTGCGCAGCATAACCGGTAAACAAAACGGTGAAGGTATCGATGGCTTGTTTGTTTTTACGCCAGTCGTTTTGTGTAATCAGATCGCCCATATCATACGAAATCTTAAAGTTGCTTAACGAACTGTCCCACATTTCGCGGTCAAAGTAATTACGACCGATGTTAAAGTAGGTCACATAAAGTTGGTCAACAATACCCAAGCCTGCAGCGTTCAGCAGTTTTCTGCTGGGATCAAGTTCAAGGTACTTTTTAAAAGCAGCATAAGCTTCCGGGCCAGCTTCCGTGTATTTTTTTCGTGATACAGAATCTGCGAAAAGAGAACCGTAGATACGCGCCTTATAAAGAAACGCTTCTGCATTACCTGCAGCCTTGGGATCCTTCATAATAATATCGATCTCTTTTTTAGCTTCTTCCACTTTGTTTAAAAGGAAAGATGTCTGAACTTTCTTAAAGTCCTGTGCATTTACTATTACCGCTGTCAGGATGAATAAAAATGCAATCGTTACTTTTTTCATACTTGTTTTATTGGTTATCAGAGTTAATATTTTCATCGTCTTCAGCACCACCTGGTTCCTCTTCACCAGCCTGGTCATCTAATTCTTTTATGTCCTCTTCCAAAATTTTACCAGCCATTTCCAATTCTTGCAATGCAGCCTCCGTGTTTTCACTCACCGGCTCCATGTCCTCTTCCTCAATTTTAGAAATGGCCGCTATTTCGTCGTTTTCATCGAGGCGCATCAGTTTTACACCCTGTGTTGCCCTCCCTGCCTCTCTTATTTCAGCAATCGATGTCCGGATGGTAATGCCTGATTTACAAGTGATCATCAGGTCTTCCTTTCCGCTTACATCCAAAATTCCAACCAGTGTGCCTGTTTTTTCGGTGACATTTATAGTCTTTACTCCCTTACCACCACGATTGGTTATCCGGTAATCATCTATCGGCGTTCGTTTGCCAAATCCTTTTTCGCTCACCACCAATATCGTTCGGGAAACGTCTTCCTTGTTTACACAAACCATACCAACCACTTCGTCCCTGGAATTGTCAACTTCTATACCGCCCACACCTATGGCGCCACGCCCCGTTGGCCGCACCTTGGTTTCGGGGAAGCGGATAGCTCTTCCGCTTTTCAACGCCATCATCACTTCACAATTACCATTGGTAAGTTTGGCTTCCAGCAACTGGTCGCCCTCAATAATATTTATAGCATTTACGCCGTTTGCCCGTGGTCGGCTAAAGTCTTCCAGTGCCGTTTTTTTGATCGTTCCTTTTTTGGTGCAAAGAATTATATAATGGCTATTAACATATTCTTTGTCTGCAAAATTTTTGATGTCTATGATGGCTCTTACTTTATCATCCTGTGGTAGTTGCATCAGGTTTTGAATTGCCCTGCCTTTACTATTTTTATCACCTTCCGGTACTTCATACACTTTCAACCAGTAGCATCTTCCTTTTTCGGTAAAGAACATAAGTGTATGGTGCGTAGAAGCAACAAACAAATGTTCTACAAAATCTTCGTTCCTAGTTTTGCTTCCCTGTGCTCCGCGACCGCCTCTTTTTTGCTGGCGGTATTCATCGGCTGCGGTTCTTTTAATGTAACCTAAATGCGAGATAGTAATAACAACATCCTGCTCTTCAATCAGGTCTTCAATTCTCATTTCATCGGACAGGTAAGAAATTTCGGTTTTGCGCGCATCACCAAATTTCTCTTTCACTTCCTGCAATTCGGTTTTAATCAATGCATAGCGCAGTGGTTCGCTGGCTAACAATTCCTGCAAATGAGCAATCAATTTCATCAGTTCATCAAACTCCTCTTTAATCTTATCGCGCTCCATACCGGTTAAGCGCTGAAGTCGCAATTCCAATATCGCTTTTGCCTGTATATCATCTATGCCCCATCCGGCACCAATTAAATTCTCCTTTGCAATTTCCGGCGTAGCCGAACTTCTAATCAGTCTTATCACCTCATCCAAATGATCCAGGGCAATCAGGTAGCCTTGCAAGATGTGTGCACGTTCCTGCGCCTTTCTCAATTCAAATTGCGCCCTGCGTACCACTACCTCCATCCTGAACTCAACAAACTCGGTAATGAGTTCTTTTAAATTCATGGTTTTGGGACGACCTTTTGTTAGCGCAACATTATTAATACCATAGCTGGTTTGCAGCTCCGTAAATTTAAAAAGCTGGTTGATAATTACGTTGGCAACACCATCCCGCTTAAGATCGAGAACAATACGGGTACCTTCCCGCTTGTTACTCTCGTTGTTTACGTGGGCAATACCATCTATTATTTTATTGTTTACAAGCTGCCCAATTTTATCGGTCAGCATATCGCGGTTAACCTGGTAAGGTGTTTCGGTAATGATGATTTGTTCTCTTCCACTTGGCTTTGTATCTACATGGCACTTACCACGAAGCACTACCCTTCCGCGGCCGGTAAGCATTCCCTGTTTAACACCTTCCATTCCGTATATCATGCCACCGGTTGGAAAGTCGGGAGCTTTCACATGAACCATTAATTCTTCTATACTGATCTCTTTGTTTTCGATGTAAGCAATACAGCCGTCTACCACTTCACTAAGGTTGTGGGGAAGCATATTGGTTGCCATACCAACCGCAATACCACTGCTACCATTTACCAACAGCTGGGGAATACGTGTTGGCAAAACGGTAGGCTCTTTTAAGCTATCGTCAAAATTAAATTGAAAGTCTACTGTATCTTTTTCTATATCATCCAGCATTGCCTCAGCAATACGCTGTAAGCGAACTTCGGTATAACGCATAGCTGCCGGCGGGTCACCATCCTGGTTACCAAAGTTTCCCTGCCCGTCAACCATAATGTAACGCATGGTCCAGTCCTGTGCCATCCTTACCAGGGTATCATAAATAGAGGCATCACCATGCGGGTGATACTTACCCATTACCTCGCCCACAATACGTGCAGATTTTTTATAAGCCCTGTTGCTGTTGTTGCCCAACTCGCTCATTGCATACAAAACACGGCGATGAACGGGTTTAAATCCATCCCTGGCATCGGGTAACGCACGACCAACAATTACCGACATAGAATAGTCGATATAAGCCGTCTTCATTTGCTCCTCAATATTTACCTGTATTATCCGGTCGTTGTCGCTTGTTTCTAAAGGCTGTAAGTTATCTTCCATGAGTGTTTTGCGGCAGTTTTCCTGCTATTTTTTACAATCGTTTTTATATGTTTTTCAAGGTGGGCAAATGTAGCTTTTTTAAGTGGTAAAACCGGTGATTAAAAAGTGAATTTCAGATAGTTTTCGCAATAAAATTTGCCGTTAACAAAAGGCACGAAAACGTACTTACCTCCACCTAAGTAAATGGGCGGAATTTGGGCTTCTACCAGGCATTAATTAACTGCCTTTGCTGAAACAACAGATGGTTATATTTCGGCGACTCTTTAAAGAGATGTACAAAGTTTCAAAACAAATTAATGCGCCTACCTTTTAGGTGTTTCTCTGATTATATTTGTTGATGAAGCAGATTGTACTTTTTGGTGCGGGAAAATCGGCAACCGTACTTATCGACTACCTGAAAGACCTCGCCACCGAAAAAAAGTGGAGAGTAACGGTGGCTGATCATGATTTTGAAAGTGCGAATTTGAAAGTTGGAAAACATACACTCGTTAAGGCAGTAGAATTGGATATTGAAAACCCGGAAGCGCGCAAAAATCTCGTTAAAAAAGGCGATGTCATTATTTCCCTCCTTCCCCCCAATCTGCATTATTTTATCGCGCTGGATTGCTTAGAATTTGAAAAACATCTTCTTACCGCATCCTACATTGACGACAGGATTAAACTGTTGAGAAACCAGGTGATCGAAAAAAAATTATTGTTCCTGTGTGAAATGGGGCTCGACCCTGGTATTGACCATATGAGCGCTATGCAACTCATTCATCGCATCAAAGCGTTGGGTGGCACCATACAGTCGTTTAAATCGCACTGTGGCGGCTTGGTGGCTCCTGAAAGCGACGACAATCCCTGGCATTACAAAGTAAGCTGGAACCCAAGAAATATTGTGCTTGCCGGTAAAAGCGGTGCGGTATTTATGGAAGATGGCGTGCAAAAAAGGGTTGAGTACGAAGACCTGTTTTGCACGGGCGAATATGTAGAACTGCAAGGGCAGGTGATTCTTTCTTCCTATCCAAACCGGGATTCCCTCAGCTATATACCGGTGTATAATTTGGAAGAAGCAAACACCTTTGTACGTACTACATTGCGCCATCCCGATTTTTGCTTTGGCTGGAAAAATATCATCGATTTAAAACTTACCAATGAAACTGTTGAGTACAACACCGATGGGTTAACCGTGAGCGATTTTTTTAAACAACATTTTGACAAACATGGATTTTCGGAGTGGCTGAATGAAATGCTTAGTACCCGCCTTACTTATGCAAAAGACCTGATGGAAAACCTGATGAAAATGATAGAGGGAGAAAAGGAATTGGAAGATGGTGATGAAGAAATGGACGACAGTATTATGCTGGTGAACGAGAAAGGCGAACTTGACTCTGTAGAAGTAGAAGATGTAAAAGATAAAGCGGCATCGCAGGTAGCTTTAAAAATGCATGAAGCGAATCTTAGCCTGAAGCAATTGTTTTTTTTAGGGTTGGATAGCGACCAACTGATCAACAAAGGGATGTGCAGTGCAGCGGATGTTCTTCAATTTATTATAGAAACGAAACTTGCTTTGGCACCGCACGATAAGGATATGATTGTTATGATACACGACATAGACTACGAAATTGACAACATACCATCAAAAGTTAGAAGCAGCCTTGTAGTGATGGGCGACGATAATGTAAGAACTGCCATGGCTAAAACCGTTGGACTTCCGCTTGGTGTGGCTGCCAGGCTTATTCTTGAAGATAAACTCTTATTGCGGGGGTTGCATATACCCACCGCTGCCGCCATTTATGGGCCTGTGTTGGAAGAGCTTGAAAGATTTGGGATCATCTTCCAGGAAAGTATTGAATAGTGAATGGTGAATAGTGAGAGGTGAATGGTGAGTAGTGAATGTTGAATAGTGAGTGGTGATTGGTGAGTGGTGAATGGTTATTTTGAGATTGATAATGTAAGATGGTGGGTTCTATAATTTATATGCAAAACTGTTGAAGGTTTTTAGCGTAGTGACTGAAGCAACTTGCTGAGCACTTTAATCCCATTTGTTGCCGTGGTTTCTATAGGCGTTACATTGTGCAGGGATTTTGCGTAGGGTATCTGCTTATCTACAATAAATTTGGGTATTTGCCAAGGGGCATAATTTACCAACCCTGCTGCGGGATAAACTACCAGCGAAGTTCCGATGACCACGAAAATTTCAGCGGTTCGCATAATTTCAACTGCGGGTTCAATCATGGGCACCAATTCATCAAACCAAACAATGTGCGGACGAAGTTGCGCGCCATCCAACGACAAATCTCCGAGGTTGATATCTCCCGTTATAGGGTAACTTTTTATTGGATCATTTACACTACGCATTTTAAAAATTTCACCATGCAGGTGTAATACGTTGGTGCTGCCAGCACGTTCATGCAAGTCGTCAATATTTTGGGTGATAATGTGAACATTGAAATCGCCCTCCAATGCAGCAATTCCACGGTGGGCTTCGTTAGGTTTTGCCACCGCAACATCCTTACGACGCATATTATAAAAGTCAAGTACCAGTTGAGGATTTTTTGCCCAGCCGCGTGCGATGCAACTTCATAAACATCATATCCTTCCCAGAGACCATCACTGTCTCTAAATGTTTTTAGCCCGCTTTCTGCGCTGATGCCGGCACCGGTGAGGACAACTAATTTTTTCTTAGGCATACCCCTTTAAAAACTTATTTAGACTTATTATTATTTGCCGGATGTTGCTTTACTCAAATCCAAAACAATTTCCCACTCCTCATCGGTTACAGCAGAAACCGATAGCCTGCCCAGCCTGATGAGTTCAATGTTTGCTAATCGTTTATCGGCTTTGATGGTTGCCAGTGACACCGGCTTCTTCAACTTTTTCACCGGGCTTACTTCAACGGTAACCCAATTAGTATCGTCGGTTGTAGGGTCCTGGAAAGCCTCCTTCACTACCTTACAAATTCCCACTATTTCCAAACCTTCGTTGCTGTGATAGAAAAATAACTCGTCGCCTTTTTTCATGTCTCGCAGGTTATTTCTTGCACGAAAATTTCGCACACCTTCCCACGAAGTTTTTTTATCCTTTACCAACTGATCCCAGCTATATTTAAAGGGTTCAGATTTTATTAACCAACGCGCCATACATCAATTTGAAAATTTGGAACTTAAATAAATGAGGAACCCCGCAAACAAATCCTGTAATTAAGAAACGCTCCTTGTCGTCACTTCTCCATTTTCACTATTCAACAATCACTATTCACCATTCGCGCTTTACTCCATCACCAACCACTCGCCAACACGTCGGCAATGTGTAGGGTTGTAAGATCGTAGCCCTTGTTTTTTATAAAGCCATCTATGTGCATGAGGCAGCTAACATCGGTACTAATAAGATATTTTGCACCGGTGGCGAGCGCATTGGTAACTTTTTGATCAGCCATTGCAATACTGATAGGTTCAAACTTTACGGCAAATGTTCCGCCAAAACCGCAACAGGTTTCAACGTCGTTCATCTCTATAATTTCAAGTCCTTTTACGTTCTGCAGCAGTTGACGAGGCTCCGCTTTTATCTTGCATTCGCGTAGCCCTGCACAACTATCATGATAAGTTGCCTTTCCATTTAACACCGCCCCCACATTATCTATCCCCAGCACCTTCACCATAAACTCGGTAAACTCGTAACTGTTATCTGCAAGCCGTTGCACATCGTTGTGCAACGAAGAATTATCGAACAGTTTGTTGTAATAATTTCTAACGAAACCCGTACAGCTTGCACTCGGTGCTACAATGTAATCGGCATCTTTAAAATCGTTGATGAACTTAGTACACACCGCCCTCGACTCATCCCAAAAGCCAGCATTAAATGCAGGTTGCCCGCAACAGGTTTGGTTGGTATTGTACGAAACGTTGCATCCCGCCTTTTCCAAAACCTTCACCATACTGAAAGCAGTTTGCGGGTACAACTGATCCATAAAACACGGAATGAAAATTTGAACGTTCATATAAATGCTGCAGAGGTTTAGTGTTGATTATTTTATCCGTTCATTGATGTCGATCATCTTAATAGCTGTAGTAGCCGCTTCTTCCCCTTTATGACCATGCTTACCGCCAACGCGTTCCAAAGCCTGCTCCTCATTATCCACTGTAAGCACACCAAAAATCACTGGTACATTTAAAGCAAGGTTCAACTGAAGAACTCCATCGGTCACTCCTTTACATACATAATCAAAATGTGGTGTATCGCCACGAATGATAGTTGCCAATGCAATGTAGGCAGATGTTTTTTTAGAACCTTTGCCTTTCTGCAGCCGCTGAATAATAAAAGGTATTTCAAAAGCGCCGGGTACGGTAATGGATTTATATTTCACCCCATTCTCCTCCAACCTCATAATGCACCCGCTTTCTAACTCATCAACTAAATGAGCGTTCCATTCGGTTTTTACAATAATAACAAAGGCATCCTTCAGTTGGGGGATGCCTTTGATGAGTTCACTATTTCCTTTTGTAGCCATATTATTTTACACTGAAGTCGTTTTTTTCAACACTAAGGCGATAAATATATTTATCGGCAGAAAATCCTTTTTCGGTTTTAGGATACTTTTCCTTTAGTTCTTTATATACGTCCACAGCTTCCTTCGTTTTTCCCATGCTTTCTAAAAGGTAGGCAGCACGAAAAAGGAACTCCGATGAATTAAATTCGTCCTCCTCAAAATAGTTGCCTGCTTTTTTATAGTAGTCCACGGCATCTTCTTTTTTGTTCAGTTCACTGTAAGCATCGCCGAGCCTGCCATAGGCAATCATTTGTACCTGCTTTGCATCGGTATCAAAATCTTTAAGGTATTTAACAGCGTTGTTGAAATCGCCGGTGCGCAGGTAACAAACACCTGCATAAAAATGGGCAAGGTTAGATGCTTTTGTACCGCTGAAATTTTTCATGATGTATACAAACCCTTTGTTCTGACCATCACCGTTCAACGCCAACCTTAGGCTATCTGCCCTGAAAAACTCTTCCGCCTTAAACATTGCATCCGAAGCCTTTTCTTCTGCAGGCTCTTTAAACATTTTCTTATAAACCATCCAGCCACCGGCTAATAATATGATGGCTGCAGAAATTCCGATGATAGGCTTTTTAAATTTCTCCCAGAACCCCAGGGCACGTTCCATTACATCTACTTCAACTTTTTGAACCTTTACTTCAGGCACTTTTTCTGTCACTTTCTTTTCGGGCATTGCAAATTTGTATTAATAAAAATTGTAGGGTTATAAAACAGCTTAGTCAACTATGAAAGGATAATTCTGATCGGCGTATACATCTTTCAAAACTTCATCATCGTTCGGCCAAGGGCTTTCTTCTGCAAACTTCACGCTCTCCTCTACAATGCTATCTATGCGTACATTAATAGCATCCAGGTCGGCCTGTGTAGCAAAGTTGTTTTCAAGAATATTTTTTATAACTAATGTAATAGGGTCTTTTACTTTGTATTCATCCAACTCCTCCTTTCTACGGTATTTTTGCGGATCGCTGATTGAGTGGCCTTTGTAGCGGTAGGTTTTCATTTCAAGCAAAGTAGGACCACCCTTTTCCCGCCCTCTTTTTACTGCACGGGCAACTGCATCGTGCACATGTTCAGGGTCCATTCCATCCACCTTATCGGCCGGCATTTCGTAGGCGTCCGCCAACTTATAAATATCAATTACATTACTTGTTCTTTCAACCGATGTACCCATGGCGTAATTATTATTCTCACAAATAAAAATTACCGGCAGCTTCCAAAGCATTGCCATGTTGAAAGTTTCGTGCAATATTCCCTGGCGGGCAGCGCCATCACCAAAAAAACAAAGCACTACGTTATCTGTACCCTTGTATTGTTCTGCAAAAGCAAGTCCGGCGGCCGTACCAATTTGCGCACCCACTATACCATGACCACCAAAAAATTTTTGTTCAACACCAAAAAAGTGCATACTACCACCTTTACCTTTAGCACAACCTGTTGCTTTACCATACAACTCAGCCATACAGGAATTTGCAGTCATTCCTTTAGCAAGCGCCCAACCATGATCGCGGTAAGCTGTAATAAATGGATCGTCCTGGCGGGTAGCGGTCATACAACCTGCTGCAAGCGCTTCCTGCCCTATATAAGCATGAAAAAATCCGCGGATCTTTCCAGCCATTTTATACATCTCTTCCGCCTTCAGTTCAAACTGGCGAATAAGCTGCATGAGCTCGTACCAGTATAAATAAGTTTCTTTGGAGAATTTAGTTGGCACTATGTCTGAATTTTGAGGGGCAAATATAGGTGATTACATGCAAAAAAGCACGGTAGTTTCAGCAGGCATTTACCCACTTATTTCCACCATGCTATCTGTTTTTTTGGGCCGTGCTATACAACCGTGTTTAGCATTGTTGCGTCGCCCTCGTGTACCCCAAAACCCTGAGGAGCTTTCTATACCTTTAGAAATTAAACCCAACTCTCACACCCACATTATCCAAAGTACCGCCGCTGTTCGATATGCCCATATACTTCAATTCAGCATCAATCGTGGGTGAAAGTTTGAAGCCAATACCAGGAGCGTAAGCAAAGCTGGTTCCCTGGCCAGACTTAGTGCCCACTGCAGCTCCAAGTTGACCATGGAAAAATGCATTCGGGCTCAAGTAATATTTAACCCCCGCTAACAATGGAACAAAACCAACACTGCTGCCTCCATACGACGATTTAAAGTTGAAACTGAGGTAGCCACCATTCACCGTAATTCCAAAATCGTGGGCAGGCTTCGTTTCATATTGCAGCGAGCCGCCAATAATTGAAGAGTAAGGTTTACCATTCTCTCCGAGTGGCAGTCCTGCTTCTAAACCAATACTGAACCCGGAAGGATTTGAAGATCGTGTACGGGTTGATTGGGCATTGCTTGCAAAGAAAATGGTTGACAACAATAAAACTAAAAGAGTGCTTTTCATAAAAAATGATTTTTCACCACCAAAGCAAAAATGAAACCAAAGCAGCGACACCCTGATAAAAAGATATCAGTGGCATTGCATTTTAAACTTGGTAGGGTAATTGTTATACATGTGCAAATAAAATTGATCTCTTATGAAAAATAGATTCAGCGCTTTGATACCTGCGGCTATCATCGCTACTTCACTGCTTTCATTTGAAGGCAACGCACAAACCAGGAAACTACCCGATGGAACTATTATTTACAGTGATGGCACCAGGAAGCTTCCGAACGGTACAGTAATTTATAAAGATGGCAAAGGCGGTAATAATGGCTCCACTGTATCGTTACCCGATGGAAGCGTAGTTTTGCCCGATGGATCGAGGCAATATCCAACAACCAGGAGGCGCACGCAGTCTCATACAGGAAAACGTTTACCACCCGGCCAGGCTAAAAAAGTATATGGCGGAAGTGCCCGCGATTATGCACCAGGTCAACAAAAAAAATGGAAAAAGAACAAAGAATGGAAAGCTGAAAAACACCATGGTAAGGGAAAACACCACGATGACTAATTACGATAAATAAATTTTATAATTGATAAGGCCGCCCAACAAGGCAGCCTTATTAATTATAGAAAGAGATTCTGTCATTTTGCTTTTGGCTTCAGATAGGAAAGATCTTTTATCGCTACTTTTCTAAAATCTATTGGGTGACCTTCACTTTGAAGGGCAATAAATCCGCTACGGAGCAATTTGCCATCTATCTTAATAGCCGGGTCGTAACGGTTTACTACACCGCCCCCAATTTGCGGTTTTGAATATTGCAAAACCGTATCGCCATTAATGATATGTTTTACCAGCGAGTCGCCATAAACAATCAGCTCGGCAGTTACCCATTGATCGCCGTCGTAGGTTTTTGAGGTTGAATTGATACAGTGCTCTTCCGCGATCTTCCCATTAAATACTACCTCAGTACCGGGTGAACACATGTTACCCGTTGGGCGTGGCTTGCCATCACTTAATCCACCTAAAAACTGCATTTCAATGGAGATGGGCCAATCCTGCTCCCTGGGCATCGTTCGCGGGTCTTGCGAATGAAACATGACACCACTGTTGCGTAACGTGTACGAAGGCGCATCCTTGTAATGCTCCCCAACAAAGCGGTACTCAACAACAAGATGAAACCATGAATAAGGCGTTTTGTAATAGAGATGACCAAACTGGCCGTTGAAGGTTGCATATTGATCATACCTCACTTTAATCATTCCATCTTCTACCCGGAAAGTATTTCCAATATTTACATTGACTTCATGATGCTGAATTTTAACCATCCAGTCGTTGATATTTTTTCCGTTAAATAGCGAAACATGTTTATTGGCGATTGGTATTTGTTTGGATGTACTGCATCCTGCAGTGGCGCTTATTAAAAAGTATAACGGCAAATAATATTTCAGGGGTAGTGTTATTTTCATCGTTTAAAATTACCGGATTAATTTATTTAGTTCGCGATCATCGTTCGTTTACATATTGGTGGTAATTAATCTTCTTTCCAATGGGATGGATTGTTTTGAATATATTTTGAGATACGCATATAGGATTCTTCGTCTTGTATGATGTGATTGTTAATTGATCATTGCCATTTGAAATCCGAAAATCCCCCTAAATGTATGGTGCTACATTAGCCTGGGCAATGCGTGTTTAATAAAATTTTGTAAATGGTATACAAATTTTGTAATCATATAGGTGCCTTTTGCAAAGGCAGTCCCGTTCAGAAACGGAACATTTGTCTTGTTTTCGAGATCATCCATCGGAAGACCCTCTAAAAACTTCTGCGCTCTTATTCAACATTCAAACATCCCAACAGAATGGGAAATTGCTACAAACTATCCAATCTTAATCGTATGTTTTCATACACTTTAGGATTAGAGAGGTTGATTAATTTAACGTGCCTCGAATCATCGCTTCCCCATCCCGGGATTGTCTTTAACACCTCATCTGAAAGATCTTTAGGGGTAAATCCGTTAACGTGCCCATGAATTTCTTTTCCTTTCATTGAAGAACCAAAATATCCATCTTCTCCCCACAAAGTTTCCCTTTGCCCAAAATGATTTCCGAGAGTTTGATAATAATTCTCTTTTACCATTGCCATTATGGGTTGCACTGAAAACATCGGTGTATTTACCGGCTCCTTAGTTATTTCTTCCCCTGTGATAGGATTCTTATAAATAAAACCATCCCGGGGTTTATCGTTAGTCTCCTGCGGAAAAAATGCTGCATCCTGAAGAGCCACATAATCTATGTTAATTCCTTCATTGTTTAAAGCCGAAGCCAGAAAAAGCGCATTTCTTCCTCCCGAGCTTGACCCGTAGATAAAAATGCTGCCCAAAGTGTTGGACCTTAAAATGTTTTTTATACCCCTTATAACCTGGCTTATCACAAAAAAGGATGCACTCCCCACGGTGTTTGTTGTAGTTCCTATCCTCAAAAGTGTACGATTTGGTTTAGAATTATAGACTTTCAAAAGGGTATCAGGATATATCGCAATGTCCGGAAGCCACAGTACTCCGCCTGCACCCTGAAATCTTACTATAATGTCAACCTTGGTATCCATTAAATTTGCGCTTAAGTTTCTGGTATTGCTACAGGTGCGGAATTTTATAATGACCGCCTGATACGCCTGCCAATATCATTAAAAAATTAAAACTAAGACCTTTTTCCTGGCTTCGTCCCTTCGTCAAGTACCAAAGCTATTAACTGCACCCACAATTCATTTTTACCTGCAAACCCCTTTGATAAATCACTTCCTGCAATCCATTGCCCAAAGTATTGTGCACCTTCATTGCACATCCCATCACCTTATATGTCAACTCATCATTCATCTGAATCAGGATTTACAGGATGGAACAATTCACAGGATTAAGAAATACAAAATATGAAATTGCTGATATATTCTAGCAAGCCAATCTTATCCTGTTAATCCTCAAATTCTGCAAATCCTGATTCAGACAATTTATCTGCCCGAGTATACCTTTCTCTTTACCCAACTCGCGAAGCGTGATGGAGTAATGAGCCTCCAGCTCTGCACCACGCAAACCCGTTAAACTTTGCCAATTGAATGCTGCCGGAATACCCAGCGTTCGGTTATAAGGAGGCTTACTATATTCATCCGCCATTTTTAAAAACATGTAGGGACAAGTCGCGACTTGTCCCTACACCAGGTAATCGCCATAACCCACACCATCATCGCGAAGGGTATTGCAAAACAACCATTATGCGGATAGGTCGCGACCTGTCACTACGATAATTGCTTGGGTTGACATTTTAGTGTTTAGGATTCTGGTACAAGCTGAAGCAACTCCGATTGATCATCGTTGCTGCCTGCCCCGTCACACTTGCGGGGTCGCATTTCGTTCATCG
>JANPIA010000561.1:0-11766 GCA_031424735.1 Segetibacter sp. | reverse complement strand
TCTCCCATCATTCAGGCTTGCGATGCAATAAGTGGTGCTCGCCCCGGTGCCCGCAGGGAGATTATGCAACAGTATTTGCAGCGTATCAAGGAACTGGAATCGCTGGCGCTGGCATATCAGGGAGTGGAAAAGGCGTATGCAATCCAGGCAGGAAGAGAATTACGCGTTATTGTTGAAGCAGATAAAGTTACCGACCTGGATAGTGATAAACTAAGCTTTGAAATAGCTCAGAAAATACAAACTGAAATGACCTACCCAGGACAAATAAAAGTTACCGTTATTAGGGAAAAGCGTGCTGTGAACATTGCGCGATAAATTTTTTGCCGCCATATTTTTAAAAAAACCACCCTAAAAAGTGGTTTTTTTATTACCAGATGCAACCTTATCAGCCTACATTTCTATCTAATTAGTAAGATTTTACTACATGGCGGCTTGCCAGGTAATTTTTTCCAATTCTCTGAATGCCGATTGTTTTTATATCTGTTTAACCCCAAAACAATTGACAATGAAATCTTTTATTGCCTATCCTTTAGAGTTCGAAAAATTATTATATCCTTCCAAAACAGATAGAACATCGTCTGGAAGACTTGCGGCACATTATGAGCTTTTCAAAAGGATCAAGCATATTGACGGGGCCATTATCAAATGCGGAATAAATGCAGAAGAAGGGTTTACCCGTTTCGCCATGTTCAGAGGGATACTTGGTCATCCCATCACACAAAAAATGGTTGCTTTCGAAAAATTTCAACCTGTTTTTGAAGAGGAGATGAGCGAGACCGGTAATATCACATTAAAGGTGAATGCTAGCAGGGCATCCGTTACAATTGATAATGTACAGAAGACCCTGAAAAACATCGGTATTAACAACAATATTGAATTTGTACCCGGCAGCGCCTGTCAAACAATCCCAGACTTTTTAATTCAGAATCCTGAGCTAAAAATAGCCCTGCTTAATATTGATCTGGATGATTATGAGGCTACCATGACAACCCTGGAATTTCTTTACCCACGCTTGGTTCAGGGCGGTATTTTGATTTTAGACAATTATTATAAAGGCAAAGCCGACCGTTGCGCTGTTGATGATTATTTTGCGCCAGGTAAAGTTTTGATCAATAATTTTTCAGTGAATAAGGGGCCTCATTATATTATGAAAGATTGATCATAGGAAATAGTTTACTAACTTTTTCTGTTTTTAAAGTTTTCCACTTACCTTCGCCCACCTCAAAATAATTGATATGAACGCTGTAGCTTTTGTGCATGAACAACTTACCGCAAATAAAGAAGTACCTAAATTTAAGGCGGGCGATAACATTACTGTTAACTATAAAATTATAGAAGGTAATAAAGAAAGAATTCAAAGTTTTAAAGGAGATGTGATTAAAAGGCAGGGACAGGGAGCTACCGCTACTTTTACGGTGCGTAAAATTTCCGATGGTGTGGGTGTTGAAAGACTTTTTCCAGTTAATTCTCCCAATATCGAATCTATTCTTTTACATAAAGTGGGTAAGGTTCGTCGTGCCAAACTCTTTTACCTTCGCGAAAGGAGTGGTAAGAGTGCGCGGATCAGGGAAAAAAGATATTAAATTAAATCTTGAAAAGCGGAACTTGAACAGTCCGCTTTTTTTAGGTTTAAACCCATTCGGCTACTTTTAACGTAATTGTATTGGAGGTTTGAATAAAACCATTTATAACACTTATTTTTGTTTACTAAAATCTCAAAAATGTTTACGAATATATTTATTGGTATGCCAGGTGGAAGTGAGTGGATACTCATTGTTTTAGCTGTATTGATATTATTTGGTGGAAGAAAAATTCCTGAGTTTATGAGAGGAATAGGCAAGGGTATCCGGGAGTTTAATGACGCCAAGGATAATGTAAAGAAGGAAATTGAAGATGGCATAAATGAAAAGGAGAAGAGACCTTCTGCCACTGCATCAACTACACAACCCTAATTGCCAGCGTTGTTTAGTTTCACTTCCATTAGCGAATATCAAAATTCTTTAAAGAACGGCCTTTGCACTTGTGTGGAGGCCGTTCGGCATTATATAGGTGTAATACAGGTTAACGAAGAACTGAATGCCTGGCTGGAAGTGTATGCTGACGAAGCTGAGGTTATCGCGAATGAACTTGATAAGGAAATAAAAGCGGGTTTGCCATTAAAGCCTCTTCATGGGGTGGTGATTGGGTTGAAAGATGTTATTTGTTATAGGGGGCACACGGTTTCAGCAGCGTCCAAAATCCTAGCAGAGTTCACTTCTATCTACAACGCTACCGTTACGCAACGTTTGCTTGAAGCAGGTGCGATTATTATTGGTCGCAATAATTGCGATGAGTTTGCTATGGGTAGCAGCAATGAAAATTCCGCTTTCGGTCCCGTAAAAAATGCCGTCGATCATAGCCGTGTACCGGGCGGTTCGTCAGGCGGATCTGCGGTAGCGGTGCAGGCTGGAATGTGTATGGTCAGTTTGGGTAGCGATACAGGCGGTTCTGTTCGTCAACCTGCCGACTTTTGCGGTATTGTTGGCTTAAAACCAACCTATGGAGCCATTTCCCGTCATGGATTAATTGCTTACGCTTCTTCTTTTGATCAAATAGGAATTTTTGGACAAAGTGTTGATGATGTTTTTTCAGTGCTTGATGTTATTGGCGGACCAGATGATTATGACAGCACAGTCCAACAACTTTCGAAATTTGGTAAGGAGCTTTATGCCGGTATTCCATCGTTGGCCCGAATAGCCTATTTTAAGAATGCGCTTGAAGATCCCGCCCTTGACGTGGAAATTCGGGATGCAATAATGGCTTTTATTAAAAAATTAACAGCAGCAGGATTTTCCATAGAACCTATTGATTTTGAATATTTTGATCATATTGTTCCGACCTATTATGTTTTGACAACTGCTGAGGCAAGCAGTAATCTTTCAAGGTACGATGGTGTTAAGTTTGGAAGTCGGTTGGAAACTGATGAAACGGACTTGAGTAACTTTTATAAAATTAACCGAAGCAAAGGCTTTGGCAAGGAAGTTAAACGGCGAATTATGTTAGGCACCTTTGTTTTAAGTGCTGGCTATTACGATGCGTATTTTACTAAAGCACAACAGGTTAGGCGCCTACTTTCGGAAAACACAAATTCCATATTTGCAGAATTCGACTTCATAATTTCGCCTACCGTTCCAACAACCGCCTTCAAAATTGGCGATAGCAAAAACGCAGATCCTGTTGAAATGTTCCTTGCAGATATCTATACTGTTTTTGCTAATTTGGTAGGAATTCCTTCCATATCAATACCCCTTTTCAGTCATTCTTCCGGGTTGCCCTTTGGCCTGCAGGTCATGTCGTCTCGTGGCAATGAGTTAGCTTTGCAGCGCCTATCGAAAAAATTTGTGGAAATAAAGTAGCAATTTTATTTCCTGAATTTAATTAAAGGTATGGTTCCGACCCGAATCAATCAACTTACTGTAAAATCTAAAACATTCGTAATGATGATCATGAAAAATGTACAAAATCTTACTAAGCTAAGTCGGCTTACAAAACGTTTGGTACTTCTATTTTGCTTTATAATCTCTTCGCTTTTAGTAGGTGCTAAAAAATCTAATTTGTTTGATGGAGAGCCTTTGAAAAAGACAAGCAAAGACAGCTCAGATAAGTATGGTTTCAAAAGTTTGTTAAATACAGTTTCATTTGACCCTGCTGAGCCTTTTTTTGCACAACTAAATCCCCAGGTAGTTTCGTTTGTAAATAGTTACGTGCTTTCTCATGCTAAGCAAGCGGAGCGAATTAATTCGTGGGGTAAACCCTACCTGGATATGTTTGATGCCATATTAGGTGCCTATGGGTTGCCTAAGGAATTGAAATATTTATCGATTATTGAGTCTGAATTAAAATCCGGTGCAGTGTCTATTGCGGGTGCAGTTGGCCCCTGGCAAATAATGTCGTTTGAAGCGCGCAGAGTTGGTTTAATTGTGAACAGACGAAACGATGAGCGAACTAGTTATTCGAAAAGCACACATGCAGCTGCAAAAATTTTAAAGGAATCATTCGATAAGTTTGGCGATTGGTTATTGGTAATAGCTGCATACAACGCAGGGGGTGGCAGGGTAAGCCAGGCTATTAAGAAAAGCGGCAGCAGAAATTTTTGGGTGTTGCAAAAGTACCTCCCGTTAGAAACCCGGAACCACGTAAAAAAATTTATTGCAACGCATTACTTGTTTGAAGGCAACGGCGGCTTAACTACGCTAACAGCAGCGGAGACAGAATCTTTACTAAGTTCAATGGAAAGCCATGTTAAGCAAACATCATCGGAAAATGAAAATGGCTATGGTGTGGTTGAGATTAATGGCAAATACAATTCGGCTGTAGTTGTAAAAAATCTTGGAATGGATATTACTCAGTTCAACAGGTTTAATCCGGGATTTGATAAGCAGATTGCCTCAGGCGGCACTTATAAACTTAAGTTACCACTAGAAAAACTCAAGACGTTTGAAGAAAAGAAACAAATTATTTTGAATGAAACAATTCAATTGTTGTTAGCCGGAGCTAAATTCTAAAACTGACCAGGTATAAAATAAATTGTAATGCCCCGGTAACCCGGGGCATTACAATTTGGTACTACTAATGCTTCTGATCGATATAAACAAAAGTGCCACTTCCATCAAAACTTTCCTCATACAAATATTCGTGAATAGGGGGGGAAAATCCCACGGGGACCTCACCTATTTTTATATCACTACCCACTGGAGGTTGTTCATGCTTGTAAATTGTATGACCAACTTCCACGGTACGCGTTTGACCATCAATAGGTCCTCCCACGAATAGTATGGTTCTATGTTCCATTTTTTAAAATTAGGTGCTGGCAGCTATTTCTTTTTATTTTTTTTAGGCAATTGTCCTGTTTCCATAAACAATTTAAAATTGTGAATATCGTTTCTGACGATATTTTCAAAAACAGGATTTAATAATTTGGCAATGCCCGCTCCAACTATCCCCAGGGGAGGGCGGTATGAAATAGTCACATCAATCTCTGTACCTTGACCATCATTTGCATCTTTGAATTCAACTTTACCGGCATTATCAATAGTTGAATTTGGAATAGAACTCCACCCTAAAAATCTATCCTCTTCCTCCTTCACAATTTCTGCGGTCCATTCAATTTTTACCTTGCCGGGTAGTTTTGCTTTCCAAACCGAATATTTATCATCGATTGTATCGACATTCTTTATATGGCTCATAAACAAGGGAAGGTTCTCCAGTTCCCGCCAAAAAGCATATACCTCATTCCGGGGCTTGTTTACTGTTAGTTGTGTACGGATGTTGATATTTCGTGCAACGCGCGGTATCCTTTCTTTGCCAATGGCATCATAAACAACGGAGTAACCGGAAACAGCCCTAAATAACAGAACAGCTCCTGCAATTGCCTGCGCACTCCCACTTTTTCCTTTTTTAGCAATGCCGTTGAATAACAAAAGCCCACCAACCGCCCCTGAAACAATACGTTCAACCGGCGCGATGTTTACATAACTGGCATGGGCTGTATTTGTTTCTCTTGAAATATTTTCATTCATAAATTATAGTTTAACTGTAAAAGCTCTCCTATGCTATCAAAAAAATCGTTCCAGTATTTTGAGGTACATGCCAAATTTTGCATAACCCAGAAACAGGCAAAAGCTGCTGCCTTTTTTCTTGTTCACAGGAAAACCAAACGACAATTGGTTTAAAAGCAAAAAGCGCCCCGCCAGGGGAACGCTTCAATAAGTTGATATTATTTTATAAGGAAAATTCGTCCTTCAGTTGCTGAGTTGTTTGTGTTACCACCCAATCAATCTTATTTACCAGAGACGGAAGCCCATCAGTATTTACTTTATGTTTGGCATCTGCTTCTATTGTCCGGATATCTTCTTTTATGGTTGTCATACACATGGTATCGATAGTAGGCTTTATTTTGTGAGCGAGTTTGCTTAGTGTGTCCCAATCTTTTCTTGTGTAGGCATGTTTCATTTCAATTACCGTAGCCGGTACAGTATCTATAAATATTTTTGTAAGACTTAATATAAACTCCTGGCTGCCACGTGCCAATTCTCTCACCAAACTGAGGTCGTACAGTTTCTCCGGTAAACCGGGGTAAAACCTTTCGGAGCTTTCCACTTCGGCTTCGTTATAGCCTTCGCCATATATATCTCTTCCAAAAGAACCTTCATTTTTAAACACCCTGGATATCACCTCGTACAATTCCTTTTCTTTAAATGGCTTTGTTAAATAATCGTCCATGCCGGCTGCGATGTATTTGCGTTCTTCACCTTTCAACGCATTAGCCGTAAGCGCGATGATCGGGATGTTACTTTTCTTAGGATCCGGCAGGCTTCTGATTTCCCTGGTAGCTTCAATCCCGTTTTTCTCCGGCATTTGTATATCCATCAGCACAACATCAAAATCTTCCGTTTTCAAAAGGTCTATTACCTGTGTGCCAGTGGAAGCTACTTTACTATTCAATCCCCAATAGCTTAATATGCTTTGAGCAAGTAACTGGTTTACTTCGTTGTCTTCGGCAAGCAAAACTTTTAGTTTGCCAAAATCTACTTTTAGTGGACGTGCCACATCGGTATCCGCGTTTGTCATATCTGCCTCCCCTGGTTTTTTGTAGGTAATGGTGAAAGAAAACTTGCTGCCATGTCCGGGTTTACTTTGTACCCAAATATGACCGTTCTGTAATTCTATCAGGTTTTTGGTTATTGCCAGGCCAAGTCCGGTTCCGCCATATTTGCGGGCTGTTTCGGGGCTTGCCTGAACGTAGGGTTTGAATATTTTAATAAGTTTATCGCCATCAATTCCAATGCCTGTATCCAACACGGAGAATTGCAAAGTATAATCCTGTGGCGTTTCCTTTTCAATGGTTGCATTTACTGTAATACAACCCTTTGGCGTAAACTTGATAGCATTGCTTAGCAGGTTGTTAATAACCTGGTTAAAGCGCGTAGGATCGCCTGCAATGGCAAGGTGCTCACCTATGTCGTTTTTAAATATCAGGTCTACACCTTTCTCTTTGCTTGTATATTCAAAAAGACGGATGATGGAGTTGGTGGTACTGATGATGTCAAATGGAATGGTCTCCAGTCTAACTTCTCCAGCAGCTATTTTTTCAATATCAAGTATATCGTTTATTATATTGAGTAAACTTTTAGCCGAATCGTTTATAATTTTCAGGTAATTTTTTTGCTCAGGCAGCATGGTGGTTTTATCGAGCAGGCTTGCCATACCAATAATCCCATTCATAGGTGTACGTATCTCATGGCTCATGTTGGCAAGGAATACCTCTTTCACCTTTGCGGACTCTTCTGTTAAGCGCTTCGCTTCTTTCAACTCTTCTTCTGCCTTAATCCGTTCTGTTACATCTTGCGCAAAACCAATGATGTAGGCTGCTTCGCCTTTTTCTGCAACTTTAAAATTCTCGTAAAGGCAATATATTTTTTTGCCATCGCGGTTTACAATTCTGAAAATGCCTTTTGCTTTTGTTTCAGTTACAAATTCCTTAAGGTAGATGGCATCAAACGCTGTATGATCTTCTGAATAAAGAATTTGTTTGAAGCTTTTGCCGATCAATTCTTCGGAAGTAAAACCGGTGCTATCGCACAACGACGGATTTACGGTCAACAAAATTCCGTTGAGATCGTGGGTAAAAATGATAGCCTTACTATAGTTGAAAAGATCGCGATAGCGTTTTTCACTTAGCTGAACCTGGTGTTCAATTTTTTTTCGCTCGTTGATGTTTAATCCATAACCTATCAGCATTTTCATTCTTCCATCCTCGCCATAAATAGGGCTCATCCTTCTTAAATGATATTCTTCATCACCATCCCTGTTGCGCAAAAGTTCTTCCCATTCCATCCCTTCTTTGGAAGCACGGGCTTTCTCATAAATCTGGTTTCTTTTTTCGGCAATCGTCAAATCCTTGCCCTTCAGGCGGCAATAATCCTCATCGGTTTTTCCAATCATCCATTTACGAAGCTCGGGGTCGCGAATGGCTACCGGGTTTAAAAACAGGTAATGATGTTCAGGGGAAAATACCGCTATATCCGACGGGAGATTGTTCAAAACATCCTCGTAAAAAAGTCCTTTCGCTTCTGCCTCTTCTTTCGCTTTTATCTCTGCCGTTTCATCTTTAAACGACCACAGGTGTCCGGTAAAATGTTTGCTATTGCTGATCGGCGTATAGTCTCTGGATAAGATACGTCCGTCTTTCAATTTAATATGTTGGTTAATTACAGATGTAGCACAGTCTATAATGTCTTTGCCATCTGCTTCTGTTGGGTTTACTACCAGCGGCGCGAGATGCTTTTTAAAAAGATCTTTCCAGGTGAGCGATTGTAAATGTTGGGGAGAAACAGAGATGTTGAATAATACGCAAAAGTATTTGTTGGTAAAAAGGATATTACGTTGTTCATCTTCAAGCAGAATTGCGTAGGGTAGATTAGATAAAACCTCCTGCATGTAAAAGTTTGCAGGCAAATCGCTTTGCGGTGGTACAGGTTTTTTCTGGTAAATATTGAACACTGGTTATCCCTTTTGAATTTCTAGCTCCTCTAAAATTTCTAAAAAAGCACATGAAAATGATATAGTGGTTGATGCTTGTTTTTGAAGGGCGAGGAAATAAACTTTCGAACAGAACTAATTTAAAAAACTTCCTTCTAACGAAAACTTCTTATTTACAAATACTTCCTTGTTTTGTATCATACGGTAGATGGTAGATTTACCCACATCTAATTTTCGGGCAACCTTGAGAACATCGTAATTGTATTTATCAAGATAGTATTGTATCAGCTTTGTGGTGAACTCCTTTAGAGTAACATCTTTCATAACAAAATCGTTTATTACGTTTTGCGACATTACGTTTAAATGTTCGGGCTGAATATCCATCTCTTCAGCCATTACACAAGCCAGTTCTATTACTGATTTTAGTTCCCTCACATTACCGGGAAAAGCGTGCCCGAGTAACTTCTTTTTTGCTTCGGTTGAAAGGTTTTTGCCTGTTAGGCTATTTTCTTTGCAAAACTGGTCCATAAAGTGTTTTGCAATAATTAAAACGTCGTTCTCTCTTTCGCGCAATGGCGGAAGATTGATGGGCAAACCAAGTAAACGATAGTAAAGGTCTTCCCGGAAGGTGCCTGCCTTTACCATTTCTAAAAGGTTGCGGTGGGTGGCTACAATAATGCGCACATCAATTTTAACTACCTCGTTGCTGCCAACTCGTATAATTTCTTTTTCCTGCAGTGTCCTTAATAGTTTTGCCTGCATGTTTATGTCAAGTTCTCCAATCTCATCCAGGAAAAATGTTCCTTTTGAAGCTTCTTCAAACTTGCCAATCCGGCGTGCAATGGCACCTGTAAAAGCTCCTTTTTCGTGGCCAAATAATTCGCTCTCTAACAAATCGCGGGGTATGGCAGCTACGTTAACCGCCACGAAAGGCTGGTTTTTACGCGGGGAGTTATAGTGAATAGATTTTGCAACTAACTCTTTACCTGTACCAGTTTCGCCGGTAACAGAAACGGTGATGTTTGTTTTAGCTGCTTTTTCCATCATGCTAAAAACACGCATAATGGGTTGGCTGTGGCCAATAATAGCATTGCTGAAATCGTACTTACGGGTAACTTCTTCTTTAAGCGTTTCAATTTCCTGCTTAAGCTGTACGTTTTCGCGGAGATTATTGATGGTATTCCATAAGCGATCTTTGGCATCTTCATCTTTCACAATATAATCGTAAGCGCCTTTCTTTAACAGGTCCAACGCTACTTTTACATCTTCCTGTCCACTGATGATAATGATTTTCGTTTCGGGGCTTGTCTCCTTTACCTGTAACAGTAATTGGTCGCCATTCATGTCGGGCAACGAATAGTCCAGCGTAATTACGTCTGGTTTCTCGTGAAGTTTGGCAAGAAAACTTTTAGCAGTGTCAAATTTTTTGATAACGTAGTCAGGGTTGAGCGACAAATAGTACTCAAGCATTGAACTATACCATAGATCATCTTCTACAATAAAAACTTTAAAGGTTTTTTGATCTTTCATATTGGATTGGATATTGGTTCCTTTAAACGCAAAAGAACTATCAGTATTGTTCATTTTTAGTCATTTTGGGAATATTTCTCCAATATCGAGACTGGTTTTTTAGCGGCACGCTGTTAACAGTAACTGTACCAATATTATAAAATCATTTTGACAAATGTAACAACAAGATATTTTTTATGCCAACAGCTTTTCCTATAACTTCATTTTCATGAGGTTGGCGAACTTGATTTTTTGGGTAAGTGGCGGAATTTTAGTGTACACCTACCTGGTTTATGGCTTGCTGTTATACTTTATTAACAAGGTCAAAGTAAATTTTTATTCCCCCATTACTCCCCGTGCATTATTGGAACCTGAGGTTACTTTAATTGTACCTGTTTATAATGAAGCAGAATTTTTAGAAGCCAAAATTGATAATACGTTCAATTTAAAATACCCTGATTATAAATTGCATATTATTTTTATAACAGATGGTTCAACCGACATATCCAATCAAATAATTGAAAAATATGCAGGTATTAATTTAATGTTTGAAGATGAACGAAAAGGAAAAATGGCTGCCATTAACCGTGCGATGACCCGGGTAACCTCGCCGGTAGTTATTTTTTCGGATGCAAATACAATGTTGAATGAAGATTGTATTAAAATTATTGTTACCCAGTACAACGATGCGAAAGTAGGTGGCGTGGCAGGGGAGAAAAAAATTGGGGATACTAAGAACGACAATATAGGTTTTGGTGAAGGATTATATTGGCGCTATGAGTCGAAAATGAAACAGCTTGATTCCGATTTTAATACGGTGGTTGGGGCGGCTGGCGAACTGTTTTCAATTAAAACGGCTTTATTTGAACCGCAGTCAGCCACTGTTATTCTGGACGATTTTATTCTGTCGATGAAAATTTGTTTGAAAGGATACAAGGTAGCCTATGCTCCGGCTGCTTTTGCAACCGAAACACCTTCCGCCGGATTGTTGCAGGAAATGAAAAGAAAAGTAAGGATAGCGGCAGGCTCTTTTCAAAGCCTTTATTTACTGAGACCTCTTTGGAATGTATTTAAGCACCCCAGGCTTACCTTCCAATATTTCTCCCGCCGAATTTGCCGGTGGATATTAAGCCCGCTTGCACTGCCCGCTCTTTTCATCAGCAACGCTTGCCTGGTTTATCAAAAGGCAGGTTTATCTTTTACAGTCCTGTTTTTATTTCAATGTATTTTCTACCTTTTTGTAGTTGCCGGCTGGTTGTGTTTCAGGTATAAAATAACTGCACGTGGTGTAGTAGTCCCTTTTTATTTTGTTTTTATGAATGTATGTATGGTGTTGGGTTTTGTAAGATATTTCAGAGGTACGCAACCCGCCGCCTGGGATAAGGCTTACCGTACAAAACACAATTAGCGAAACCTGCGGCATATTCATCTATTTTTGTCCCGTAACATGTTTTATATGATTGTAGACGACGCGTTGGTAGATAAACTGGCAGACCTTGCAAGACTTAGCTTTAACCCGGAAGAAAAGGAAAATATTAAAGGGGATCTGCAAAAGATGATTTCTTTTATCGACAAACTTAACGAGGTTGACACAACTGGGGTGGAACCGCTGCTTTTTATGACGGATACCGTGAACAACTGGAGGGAAGATGAAGTAAAAGGATCGTGCAGCAGGGAAGAGGCTTTGCTGAATGCCCCGGTAAAAGATGAACATTTTTTTAAAGTGCCAAAGGTGAT
>JANPIA010000560.1:0-1840 GCA_031424735.1 Segetibacter sp. | reverse complement strand
GTTACTTGGTTCAATCTCTTCAATGGTTAATTTCTCCAAAGCTTTTTTACGGGAGGTTGCCTGCTTACTCTTAGAAGCGTTCGCACTAAAGCGTGCAATAAAATCCAGCAGGTCTTTACGCTTCTCTTCATTCTTTTTGTTTTTATCGCCCAACTGGCGCGCCATAAGCTGGCTGCTCTCGTACCAGAAGGTATAGTTGCCACTGAATATTTTAATCTTCGCCCGGTCTACATCAGCAACGTGTGTACAAACCGTATCCAGAAAGTGACGATCGTGGCTTACCACAAGTACGATGTTTTGATAATCAGCCAAAAAGTTTTCGAGCCAGCCAATTGTCTCAATATCCAGTCCGTTGGTAGGCTCATCCAGCAAAAGAATATCAGGATTTCCAAAAAGCGCCTGCGCCAGTAACACCCTCACTTTAAAGTTCGATGGTATGTCCTTCATCAAACTTTGGTGAAACTCCTCGGTTACACCCAGGCTGCTTAACAAAGTACCCGCTTCACTTTCCGCTTCGTATCCGCCCATTTCTCCAAATTCACCTTCCAGTTCACCCGCACGCATGCCATCCTCTTCAGTAAAATCGTCTTTAGCATAAATCGTTTCCCGCTCATGCATTACTTCCCACAACTTTTTATGACCGATCATCACCGTGTTCAAAACCGTTTGCTCATCAAATTCAAATTGATTTTGTTTTAATACCGCCAGCCTTTCACCGGGGGTAATATCGACCGACCCTTTTGTCGGTTCAATTTCGCCGCTCAGTATTTTAATAAACGTACTTTTTCCTGCACCATTAGCGCCAATAACACCGTAGCAATTACCCTTCACAAAATTCAAACTCACCTCATCAAACAAAACCCTTTTACCAAACGACAGGGTCACATTTTTTACACTGATCATGCTAATTCATTTTTGAGGCGCAAAAGTAAGAAAAAGCATCTTACCCCAACATCTATAATAAGTGAAGGAATGTGATTGGCTATAGTTTTTAAAAGTGGGTGAAGCACGACTGGGCAACCATAGAAAAATGCAATGCCGGCAGGCAAAGATTTTTGCAATGCAGCAACCCTATACATTTTGCTAACAGAGTTGAGTGTATTTAACAATTTACGGGCAACGGCTATTTAACCGGCGTTACCTTCTTATAAATTTCAGCTTCAATGATGCTTAAAGTGCCCTTAGCGTTTACATCGTCGCGGCTTACGCCATCATCCAATTTTTTACCAGATACTTCAACCATAGAATTATTCACATCGGTGGCAGACTTTGATAATTGAACGCGAATCTTCTTGCCTGTTGCAGGCTTGCAAATGAGTGTTACATATCCCAGGCTTCGTTCTGTATTTCCTGAAAAAACCTGCACACCATCAACGGTTACAACGAGAGGGTACGATCGCGACCTGAAATTATTCAACTTCAAATCGATTTCATTTATTACCGAAGGTTTTTCCAATTCATATTCTATCCAGGCGGTTGATAATTTTCCGTCGTTGTGCCAGTCAGACAACTCGTTGTCGTCATAACTTGAAAAAGAGCTGTCGGGGTTAGCGCCAGCAGATGTTTTCACAATGGCTAATGCATTACGCAATGTTTTGAAAGATGGTGTGCCAGGAGTTGGCCCCCGCTGCAAATTAGATGGCAGCCCGGTGGAAGGAAATGATTTGGCGAGACCATTATTTACTACGAACGTTTTTGTTTGCAGGATTAGCGAGGCAGGTTGTAAACTCTCTGCCGTTGCTTTTATCACAACCGTTCCGGCTTTGGTAGTCGACCTTATTAAAACCCGGTTAACGCCTCCTTCTACGGGCAACTGTTTAGATAATATATAATTCTCCGG
>JANPIA010000559.1:0-4283 GCA_031424735.1 Segetibacter sp. | reverse complement strand
TTCCATCAAACATCCGCTTGCAATGTCACTGGTAGTATCCGTAATGTTGGGTGCCAATGCAAGCCCTTCCAACTTCCAGTTGTATAAGTCGTCCGATGCATACACGTTAACGCCCTCCTGCCTTGATCTTCCTCGCTTTTCGCCGAATAGGTAATACTTGTTACCAGCATATAAAATACCTCCGCCATGTGCATTGATCACTTCTCCTTTATCATCATACCAAAGTGCCCCGGGCTTAAAAGATGCATACTTTTTTGCCGTGTTTTCGCCAGCCGGTTCCGTGTTTTTTTCAATCAGTTGCTTATGCGATTTGCAGGCTGTTGTATAAACAATAACACTTACAAAGAAGGCAACGATGGTAATAATCTGTCTCATGGTTAAGTGCGCTAGCTTGCTGGCATCGCTTTAAAACTTGAAAGGTTCCTTCTTAATAAACACCCTGTAGTCTTTTATCATACCCTCTGTTTTTTTATCGGACCGTGGCAGGTACCTAAAGCCTTTGATGGTTTCTATATCCCCCAAATCAATCACCAACTGGTGCGGATAACCTGGCTTGCCCCCAACCAACTGACTTTGCCAAAAAGTTGATTCCTGCTGGTCGAATATTTTATCGGCACCGTAATTACCGGAAGTAACCTCCTCACTGCTTGCGTATAATATTCTCCATTTAAGTGCTGATAGAATTTTACCATCGTTACCCATTAATTCCAGTTCAGCAAGGGTAGCAACTACATCATTCTGTTTTTGTGCATTCAATGCTTCAAAACAAAAATACCTGCCCGCAACTGAAGTCATGAATCTCAACTCTTTCCAACCTGCACCCTCCATAAAGCTGCCTGTGTGTACAGGTGTTTCGCCTGCGAGGTTCAGGGCTTCACCCTTTGCGCGGTGCAATAATGATTCGTCAGGATTGATTTTATCCAATATAGGTTTTGTAAGTCCTGCTAATTGTAAAGACGAAGGCATGTCCACATCCAGTACGATCACTTCATTCTCTCCTTTCTTCAACCATACACCGGGAACATACAAGGTTTGCTGCGGACCTATCTTCCAATATCGTCCGAGGTTGTAACCATTCACCCACACCATGCCTTTACCCCACGTACTAACATCCAAAAAAGTATCACCGGTTTTGGTTAAAGTAAACGAACCTTTATACCAGGCGGGGCCGTTAGATTTAGATGGGGTATATCTCCTGTTTTTTTGAAAGGAATAGTCGACCGGAAAATTGTAAACACTCCAGTTTTTTAACTGCGTGGTGTTTGCTCCATTTACAAGCTCTACCTTCTCTGTAATTCCCTTGCGATCAAGAATTGCTTTGCCATAGTTTACACGACCGGTTGCTTCCACCAATATATCCAGTTGCGAACCGTTGGCAACAGCGGGTATTTCCAATGAATTATCGCCCCGTCGCCTATCCAGCTTACCCATTAATTTGCCGTTGATGAATACGGCAGCCCAATCGTGTACTTCAGTAATAACCAGCTTTTGTTTATTGGTGGATGCCGGAAGTTTGGTGCGATAAAGTATGCGGCCCCACGCCTGATCAAACTCTTCCATCGGCTTAATATGTTCCGATGTTTTTGCAAACGGCAAGCCGGCAAACAATGATGCGCTTTCCTTTAGTTCAAACAATGGAATTTCAATAGCCGGCATAGGTTCAGGAATGTTGCCCAATACCTCACCCGGCTGCAGATAATTTTTCAGCAGGTCGCGAACTGCAAAAAATTTATCGGTCGTGTTGCCCTGTTCGTTAATGGGCGCATTGTAATCGTACGATGAAACCATAGCAGAATAAGGTGGTGCATTTGCGCCGCCCCATTGCCCAAACGATGTACCGCCATGCGCCATATAAAGACTAAATGAAATCTTTCGGTCCATCATATCCTTCAGGCTTCCAATAAAGCTGCTGATGGAACGCGTTTCGTGCGGTCGCCCCCAATGGTCAAACCAACCGGTCCAATACTCGCTGCACATTAATGGTAATGTTGGGTAGATGTTTTGAAATTCTTTAAACTGGTTATCGATATTAGAACCTGCGCCAAAGTTGAGCGTGGTGGCAACGCCATCTAATTTGTACTTATCAAAGTTGGAAGACCAATCGCAACGAAAGAGTTGAACCTTTTTGAAGCCCGCCTCTATCACCAGGTCGCGTATGGCTTCCATGTATTTTTGGTTGGAACCATAAGTGGCATATTCGTTCTCCACCTGTACCATAATAATGTTGCCCCCGTTTTGTATTTGTAAAGGAGCGAGTTGTTTACCCGCTTCCTTCAAAAACTTGCCGGTCCGTTCCATAAAAAATTCATCGGCAACATCGCGAAGCGATATATTTTTCTTTTTTAAAAGCCACCATGGCAAACCGCCCATCTCCCATTCGGCACACACATACGGACCTGGACGAACGATGCAATACATTCCATTCTTTTGAACGAGCCGTACAAACTCCGCTACATCGTTCTGCCCTTTAAAATCAAACTGGTCCTGCTTTTGCTCGTGCAGGTTCCAAAACAGGTAAATGCAAATGGTATTCATCCCCATAGCCTTGCATAGTTGTATGCGGTGCTCCCAATACGGGCGGGGAATCCGGGGATAATGCAACTCAGCAGCGCGGATCACATAGGGTTTGCCATTTAATAAAAATGTTTTGTTGCCGGTGGTAAATGTTCCGTTTTGCGCCCTTGCATTCTCTACATAAAACAACCCGATAATTGCAGCAACAAATACAATGGTTTTTTTCATGGTTGATGTTTATGTAATGCTTTCTTTGTAATGAACATCGCTTAAGCTTCTAAGCTTTTCAGCCGCCCATTCAGGTGTAATGTCGCGCTGCGGATTCGCCAGCATTTCATAACCCACCATAAATTTTTTAACCGTAGCGGAACGAAGCAGTGGCGGGTAAAAGTGCATGTGCCAATGCCACTCAGTGTGATCGCAATCGTTTACCGGAGCCTGGTGTATGCCTGCAGAATAAGGAAAAGAGATTTGAAAAAGGTTATCATATTTTGCAGTAAGCCTTTTCAAGATATCAGCATAAGACGTTTTCTCTTCGGCGGTAAATTGCAGAAGTGTTTGGATGTGCCGCTTACTAATGATGATGGTTTCGTATGGCCATACCGCCCAAAAAGGAACAAGAGCAACAAAGTGTTCATTCTCTAACACCACCCTTTCCTGCTGCTTTAATTCTGTTTCAACATAAGCGGATAGCAAGCTCTTCCCCTTCTCCTGAAAATATTTTTTTTGCTCACGGGTTTCCTTCACTATTTCCAGCGGCAGCGAACACTGCGACCATATTTGCCCGTGCGGATGCGGGTTACTGCATCCCATGATCTCACCTTTGTTCTCAAAAATTTGTATATGTTTTATAAGTGGATTGGACGCAAGCTCCTTAAACTCCTTCGTCCACAAGTTAATAACGGCTCCAATTGCAGGCACTGTTAAACGCGGTAGGGTAAGACTATGATCGGGAGAAAAACTGATGACCTTGCATATTCCTTTTTCGCTGGATGCTTTTAGCAAGCCATCTATATCAACGGAGCCTTCGGGTGTATTTTCGAGCAGGGCAGAGAAGTCGTTTGTAAAAACAAAAGATGTTTTATAATGTGGATTGATGCTGCCATCTGCCCGTGCATTACCGGGGCATAAATAACAAGTTGGGTCGTACTGCGGACGTTCATCGCCTACAACACTTTCAGTTTTTCCCTGCCAGGGTCTTTTGGTTCGGTGAGGCGATACCAATATCCAATCGCCCGTTAAAATGTTCAGCCGTGTATGGGAATGTTCATCGAGATCAAACATGGTATTTCAGCTTTAATTTTTCACTGTACAATTATCCTCTGGTTAGCATAACGCTATTTGCAGCGGCCACTTTTCGCTTTTGCAACGCTTCAAAAAATTACAGAGATCTCCTGTAGAAACAGGAGATCTTAACGAATGCTTGCTATGAAAAAAAGATCGATTATTAAGTAATTGTTTCTGACTGACGCACTCATTTGTTATCAAGCAGTTTATACATTTCACATGCAACGAGCAGGAAAGCGCCCACACCAAAATTTGACGTCGAGCTTTTATCTACCACCTGGCCGGGTATAGCTCTTTCTCCTATTGGTTGTACATAACCTATTTTACCATCTGGCTGCAGTGCGACAAGAGTTAAGTAACGCCAGCTTTTGTTAACAACAGGCAAGTATTCTTTTTCTTTCAAAAAACCATTGTTAAGACCCCAGAGCAAGCCATACGTGAAAAATGCCGTACCGCTGGTTTCAGGTCCCGGCGCATGTTGT
>JANPIA010000558.1:0-14085 GCA_031424735.1 Segetibacter sp. | reverse complement strand
TTGGCAATTCAATATTCTCCCTGCGTATATAATTCCAAACATCCAACTCGGTCCAGTTACTTATCGGGAATGCACGTACATTTTCACCTTTATGAATTTTGCCATTGTAAGTATTCCAAAGCTCTGGTCGCTGCAACTTTGGGTTCCATTGCCCAAACTCATCGCGTACTGAAAAAATTCTTTCCTTCGCCCTGGCTTTTTCTTCATCTCTTCTTGCCCCACCTATCAGTGCATCAAATTTGAACTCTTCAATAATGTCGAGCAGGGTATAGGTTTGTAAAGCGTTTCTGCTCGCAAACTTTCCCTTTTGCTCTGTAAGGTTTTTTTCTTTGATGGTATCGGCAACCTTACGAACGATCAACTTTTCGCCGATTTTATGCACCAGGTGATCGCGGTATTCCAATGCCTCCGGAAAGTTGTGACCGGTATCGATATGCACCAATGGAAACGGAAACTTACCGGGGCGGAATGCTTTCAATGCCAAATGAACAAGGGTAATGGAATCCTTTCCACCGGAAAACAGCAAAGCAGGCCGTTCAAACTGCCCGGCAACTTCACGCATTATGTGAATGGCTTCCGACTCTAACTGCCCCAAATAATCCAAATGATACTTACTCATCTTATTTTGTTTTCTGCTATTATGTTTTAATCGACAACATGCACGTGTAAACCGCACTCTTTTTTCACACTGTCCTCCCACCACCAACGACCCGCTCTAAAATCTTCACCGGTGCGGATTGCCCTCGTACAGGGTGCACAGCCAATGCTAACAAATCCACGGTCGTGCAGGGGGTTATAGGGTATGTTGTATTGATGAATGTATTGTTTTACATCGTCGGTGGTCCATTGAAGTATGGGGTGGAATTTAATGATCTCGTTGCTTTCATCCCACTCAACCTGCGGCATATCGTGGCGGTTTGCCGAATGCTCTGCGCGTAAGCCCGTAATCCAAACGGCATTGCTTTTCAGTGCACGTTTTAATGGCTCCACTTTGCGTATGTAACAACATTGCTTACGGTTTTCCACCGACTCATAAAACGAATTGGGTCCTTTGGTGGCAACAAAAGTTTCTAGAAGATTATGATCCGGATAATAGGGCTTTACGTGGGTGTTGTAGCGTTCATTGGTTGCGCTCCAAACCGAGTAAGTTTCAGGAAATAACCTTCCGGTATCTAAGGTAAAAATGCTGATGCGCAGGTTATTGCTAAGTATTTTTTGAGTGATCACCTGGTCCTCAAAACTAAAACTGGTTGAAAAGGTAACCTGTCCCGGAAACCTGTTGGCAAGCTCAGTCAGCATTTCGTCAATGGAAAGTTGCTGCTGTAAATGTTCAATTATGGAAAGCTCGTTTTTTAAATTTGAGATCATTGTTTTATGCGTATTTGCCGTTGGGCTTTCAAATAGGAAAAAAAATTGGCGTGGGCTCGTTAGAAGTGCAGTTGCAGTAATCCGTAATCAGCAACAACAGCGCATACTGTTGCAACAAGGTGACATACGTTTTATAAACTGTGTAAACTGCATGGTGGCATTGTTTGGGTGCCGAAGATATAGAAAAAAAGGATTAGTCTACAAAAATTGTAGAATAATAGAATGCCTTTTGTGAAGAGGTTAGTTGATAACACGATAATCCTGCAGGTTAAGACCCCAAAACTTGCACTTAAAATACCATCTGACACGTAGATAAAAACATAGTGCAATCATTAGTTTGCGATGATAAATTATGTACATGAAATTTTTTACTTTTTGTTTTAGCCTTATTTATTGCACCAATATTGCTGCTCAAAATCCGCTGGTTATTAAAAGTGTAGGCGGCACTGTATTGCGACCAAAAAATGTGGATCAAACTGATTGGCGTAACAATGGATGGAATGGCAAACGGTTTTACCAGGGTACAGGCACGCCCATCAAACTATGTGTAACCGATGGAACTACGGCAGGAACTATGTTTGTAAGTGACCTGGGCACAAATGATGCAAACATTATCAGCATGATTCCGGCGAAAGATTTTATTTATATAACAACCAACCGTACAGTTTCTTTCTCACCCTTTACCGTATCGGAGGAATTATGGAGAAGTGATGGAACGGTTGCCGGAACCTTTTTGTTGAAGGCTTTTGAGGCGCATGGCTTTACCAATCCGGGAGCGTCGTTTACAAGTGATGCAATCAATGTTTTTAACTACAGCGTAGATGGTAACCTGATGTTTTTTGCTGGTTTCACATCGGCCGAGGGCGCAGAGCTATGGAAAACAGATGGTACCGTTGCAGGCACATTTATGGTGAAGGATATAAAACCTGGTAGCGGTCCAAGTTATGTGGGCGGTTTTTGTAAAATAGGAAGTACCACTTTATTCAGGGCGGCAACAGTTGGGTTCGGCACCACCCTTTGGAAAACAGATGGAACAGATTAAAGCAATAACTGGCTAACGGAAAAAACAAAAAGGGGCGGGGAAGAAAACCGCCCCTTTTCCTTTTTTTTGGTTCGATTATTACAGTCTCATGCAACCTTCATTGCGGTTTTGCGTCTATTTTAAATAGAAGGAGGTTTAAAAACTACTTCTGCCAGTAACATGAAAAAATTAACTGGATTTTTTATCGCCGCACTTATTACTCCCCTTTTTTTACTCGCATTTGCTGATAAAGATGCTTCTAAAATTGTTGATAAAAAGAAAAAAGAAGTTACCGTAACCGAGGCTAAAATTATACGCCCAAACAATAGAGCCCGTTTTCAAAAGTTTGATGAGGAACAGCTTTTGAAAGCCCTGGACGAGGTAAAAGCAACCAATGGTTTTGAAACCAACAAATTTATTATTACCCGCACTACCAATAGCAATGCTGCCGAGTTCACTGTTCAGGTAGAAGATTTCCTGAATAAAAATGGTTACAATTCAATGGCATACGGAACGGTTTCTATGCAGTTGCAAGGGTACAAAGTTGTTAGACACCAAAGTTGCCTTGAAATTATTGTTGGAATACTTTAGCCACCCCCCCGGTGAATATTCCTTAAGTCGTCCCGTGTTTTACAATTCTCCCCAATTACTATAGTTTTTGTTTTTGATGTAGCCAGGTGGTTATAAGATGGTAGGGTAGATGAAATCTAAACTACTAACTCATTTCATCCTGGTAATCTTTCCGCTTCCGCTTGCTTTACTGGTTATATTAGTGGCGTCGCCTTTATAAAAAATATTGCCACTCCCATTAACCTTCGCGTCAATGCTTTTGCTGGCGTACACCTTTATATCTCCGCTTCCATTTATATTCGCATCTACCTTATCCGCTTTTATGGTACTGCAATCTATATTGCCGCTACCGCTTATTTGTGCATCTACGCTGTTACAACTATTACCTTTCAGTCCCACATTACCACTACCCGATACTTTTACTGAAAGCTTTTCAAATTTATCAAAGCCAATATTAATATTACCTGAACCCGAAATAGACACGGAGGTTTCACCGGTGTTGCTAAACGCTCCGTTTCCGCTCATATTACCACTGCCACTAATGTTTGCAGAAGTAAGTGTTGTTAACGACACATTTACCATCAGGTTATTTTTTGTTTTTAAGTTATAGCCCTTTTTAGCGCGAACCACCAGTTTGCCGTCTTCCACCTTTGTTTCTATGTAAGGCAACAAATTCTCGTCTGCGTCAACAGTTATGTTGTTTGAATTGCCATAGGCTATCAAAACATTCATGCTGCCAGATAGCGAAATACCCGTGTAGCTGGATACCTGGCGCGTTTCCTTTTTTGGAGTTCCATTGCCGGTAACAGTTTCCCAACCTGCTGCAAAAGATCCAATACTTCCAAGGGATAGTAAGCAGACCATTAATTTTTTCATAATGTAAAGTTTTGATTTTAGTACAGCTAAACGGGTAAGCCTCTTAAAGGTTACACCCTGTATTGTTTTTTGGAGGAGTGGTGTTATTGATGGAGGAAAGGTGCAAAATGTAAAAACGATAATGAGGTAGGTAATAGTCTAATCTTGTTTGTGCTTGCTGCCAGTGACATGCCTTTATTTTATGCTATGCCCGATCAATAATAAAGCCCCGCGTATTACGCAGGGCTGAAAGTTGTTTTCGCGATCATCGTTCTAAGTTGCAAACGGAGAATAATAGGTTTTAAACAAGTCCTCCCAATTTTACATAGGGCATCAATCCATGTAATCCACCTTCTCTTCCGTACCCACTTTCTTTATACCCTCCAAAAGGTGAAGTTGGATCGAACTGGTTAAATGTGTTTGCCCAAACCACTCCGGCCCGCAATTTCGTGGTCAGGTTAAAAATTTTGGAACCCTTATCGGTCCACACCCCGGCAGATAAACCATAAGGTGTATTATTGGCTTTTTCTATCACCTCATCATCTGTTCTAAAGGTTTGAATGGTTAATACTGGTCCAAAGATCTCTTCCTGCGAAATGCGGTTTGATTGGGCAACATTGGTAAAAATCGTGGGTCGACAATAAAAACCTCTGCCTGGAATATCGCAACTGCTTTGGTACATTTCCGCGCCTTCCTTCACGCCAATTTTCAAATACTTATTAATCTGGTCTAACTGCTGTTTTGAGTTGATGGCACCAATGTCTGTATTCTTATCCATCGGGTCGCCAACAATCAATGTTTCCAGCCGGTCCTTTAGTTTGCGAAGCACTATTTTATAAACCGACTCCTGAACATACAACCTTGATCCCGCACAGCATACATGACCCTGGTTAAAAAAGATTCCGTTAATAACGCCTTCTACGGCCTGGTCTATAGGCGCATCATCAAAAATAATATTGGCCGCCTTTCCGCCTAATTCTAAGGTTGCTTTTTTGCCTGTGCCCGCACTTGCGCGCTGAATAATTTTGCCCACTTCGGTTGAACCTGTGAATGCAATTTTATTAATGTCGGGGTGATTAACAATGGCAGCACCAGTGGCACCGGCGCCGGTAACAATATTTACTACACCCGGTGGTAGGTCTGCCTCCTGTATAATTTCTGCCAATAACATTGCTGTAAGCGGAGTGGTTTCTGCAGGCTTCAACACAACGGTGTTACCTGTTGCAAGCGCCGGCGCAATTTTCCATGCAGCCATTAGTAACGGAAAGTTCCATGGGATGATTTGTCCTGCAACACCCAATGGCTGAGCATTGCGATTTGGAAATGCATACTCCAGTTTATCGGCCCAGCCGGCATAATAGAAAAAATGATTCCCCACAACAGGTATATCAAAATCGCGGCTTTCTCGTATTGGTTTACCGCAATCCAAAGTCTCCACCACAGCCAGTTCGCGAGCCCGTTCCTGTACCATCCGTGCAATGCGATAAATATATTTGCTACGTTCTTTCCCAGGCATTTTACTCCAACTTCCAAAAGCCGAACGCGCTGCTTTTACCGCCTTGTCTACATCTGCATCATTCGCGTCCGCAACCTGCGAAAGCTTTTCTTCGGTAGCTGGGTTAATGGTTGCAAAATATTTTTTACTCAATGGCTTTTCAAACTTTCCATTGATGAACAAATCGTACTGCGTTTTTATTTTAGCCGCAGATATGCTTTCCGGAGCAGGAGAGAGTTTACGGGCAGAGTCGAATTTTAATTTCAGCGTATTATTTTTCGTAGCCATCTTATATTTTTTATGTAGCCATCGTTACTAGTACCATTGAGCATCGTTCCTGCAAAACGAGAGAGGTCGTGTTACTCACTGGTACATTTTGAATTTTAATCCAGCGAAAAGTAATCCTTGCCTTGATACACACCAGTCTTCTGTTTCATCAGTTGCATCAACACATCATTTGCTAAGCTGCTGGCGCCAAATCTAAACCATTCATTGTTCATCCAGGCTTCGCCAAGCACCTCATTAAGCATAACAAGGTAATGCAGTGCAAGTTTCGATTTTGATATGCCACCGGCAGGTTTCATTCCTATCATCTTGCCGGTCTTGTAATAAAAATCCCTGATTGCCTCAAGCATTACCAGGGTTACAGGCATAGTAGCTGCCGGTGAAACTTTACCGGTGGAGGTTTTTATAAAATCAGCGCCGGCATGCATGGCAATATCACTTGCCCTGCGCACTTTGTCGAACGTTACAAGCTCTCCTGTTTCTAAAATTACTTTCAGCCGTGCACCGCCACACGCTTCTTTTATAGAGGCTATTTCATCGTATACATAATTGTATTCACCCTCTAAAAATTTCCCCCTGCTTATCACCATGTCTACTTCATCTGCGCCCTGCGCAACAGCAAACTTCGTGTCGCGGATTTTTACATCGTGCGGCGCCTGCCCGCTGGGGAAACCCGTTGCAACAGAGGCTACTTTTATACCTGAACCTTCTACAGCTTTCTTTGCTGTTTTAACCATGGCGGGGTACACGCATACGGCGGCAACCGTTGGCAGGCCTTCGTATATATCCAGTAAATGCTTAGCCTTATAACACATTTGCTTCACCTTGCCTTCCGTGTCTTTACCTTCCAGCGTAGTAAGATCAATCATATTTAATGTTAGCAGCAAGCCGTTTACTTTGGTTTCATTTTTAATACTGCGTTTGGTAAATCGAGCTGCTCTTTCTTCAATACCTACCTGGTCAACCCTTGGAGAAAGACTAAAGTCGGGAGTAATCGAAAGTGTTTGTACTGCCATATAATCTGTTGAATAAATTCAAAATTAGCTTAAATGTTTTTTATTAATGTGTTGCATTTTTTGCCTGGTACAACATAATGTATAACCAATGTGATTTGTTGCAAGGCTGGCCACACAATTAGCCGGGAACATGTAAACTTGCTATTGCAGCATAGTGCTGCCTGCCTCTCATTAAACTGAGGATTGTGGAAGGTGCGATAATTTGGGATGAGCCTTTTGGCTGCATAATAACCTTTCGGAATTTACCTTCTCTGTTTGGCGGGCATTTAAAGCAACACCCTTCTGTATTTTTGTTTTGCAGGGAAGTTGGGAATGTTTTTTTAAGGATGGGCTTTTTAAGTTTGATTTTATCATGTAAAGTTTTTATACATGAGAAGGTTATCATGTATAGAAAGTGCATTTTTTTATACATGATAATATTTAGTTTTATAGGAGATTATCATGTATAGTTTTTATACATGAGAAGGTTATCATGTAAAGAAAATTTGATTTTCTTTACATGATAAATTTTGAAGTAATTTTACATTCATGGCGCACAACACCAATAACATACTCGTAAGTTCTGCAAAGCCTTTCAACGATCTGCCATTTTTAGCCCCTTCGAGAGACAAGATTGAATCTGTTTTTATTCTACGTCATGCAATATTATCCTCTGTTGCTTTAGCAGAGTTGAAGGGATTGGCTAACACATTACCCAACCCTTCTATTTTACTAAATGCAATTATTTTAAAGGAGGCCAGGGCGAGTTCCGAAATTGAAAATGTTATTACAACACAGGATAAGCTTTACCAGGCATTGTCAGCCGGAGGACGGCAAGTTGATGCGTCTACCAAAGAAGTATTGCGTTATCGCGAAGCTGCTTTATTCGGACTTCAATTTATAAAGAAGAAAGGTTTTTTGAACACAACAGCTATCATTAAAATACAACAGATATTAGAAGAGAATTCGGCTGGCGTTCGTAAGCTGCCAGGTACTGCCCTTAAAAATTCTGCAACCGGCAGGGTAGTGTACACGCCTCCAGACAATTACAGTATTATTATCCGGTTAATGAAGAACTTTGAAGATTACCTGAATGGTGAAGATGATATTCCTCCACTTATTAAAATGGCTATACAGCATTACCAGTTTGAAAGTATCCACCCTTTTTATGATGGCAACGGAAGAACGGGCAGGATTATAAATGTGCTTTACCTGGTTATGCATGGTCTGTTGGAGAGTCCCATTCTTTACCTTAGTGAATACATTATTGATAATAAGGCAGATTATTACCGACTGTTGCAACAAGTGCGAACAAAAGGGAAGTGGGAGGATTGGATACTTTATATATTGAGGGGAATTGAGCATACTGCCAACGAAACGATCCTCCAGATCCAGGCTATTAAAAAGTTGTTTAATAAAACTTCTGAAAAAGTAAAAAAGCAGTTGCCTAAAATGTATAACAAAGAGCTGGTTGAAATTTTGTTTGAGCACCCTTACAGTAAAATTGAATACCTGACCAGCCGGTTAAAAATTTCACGAATTACCGCGGCAAAAAATTTGAAAGAGTTGGAGAGAATAGGAATTCTTAAATCGAAGCTGGTATGGAAAGAAAGAATTTATGTTAACACGGAACTTTTTGATCTGCTGAAAAAATAAATCAATCGCTTCACCTTCATTAAAAACACAACGATATGCAACGCATTGCCGAATCGGAACTCATCATTAACAATCGTGGAGCAATCTACCACCTGGATGCACGCCCCGAAGAGATAGCCAATATTATTATAACCGTTGGCGACCCGGATCGCGCTAAAGAGGTAAGCAAGCATTTTGATAAAGTAGAGTTCCGGCTGCATCACCGCGAGTTTAATACGCATACTGGTTACATTGGTAAAAAACGAATAACCGTTGTAAGCACCGGCATTGGACCCGATAATATTGATATTGCATTGAACGAGATTGATGCGCTTATAAACATCGATTTTGAAACAAGGACGATAAAGGAAGAGCTAACGCCTTTAAACATTCTGCGGTTTGGAACATCGGGATCGTTACAGGCGGAAATACCGGTTGATAGCTTTGTTGCCGGAACACATGGGCTTGGTTTAGATAACCTGATGAATTTTTACAGCATTCAAAACACCGAAGATGAAAAGCAGATCATCAGTGATTTTAATGAACACACAGGTTTAAGAACCGGTAATGTTTCGCCATACATTTATGCAGGAAGTGACCGGCTGCTAAGTTTGTTTAATAGCGGATATCATAAAGGCATTACTGTAACATGTCCGGGTTTTTATGGCCCACAGGGAAGGATACTTCGCATGGTACTTGCCTATCCCAACCTGGTAGATGACCTGACAACTTTTAAATCGGGCGAACACCGAATTTCAAATTTTGAGATGGAGAGTTCAGCCATTTATGGTATTGGAAAAACGTTGGGCCATCAGTGTGTGAGCCTGAACGCTATAGTGGCTAACCGGATTGTTAAAGAGTTTTCGAAAGACGGCGGTAAAGCTGTAGAAAATTTAATTGTAAAATCATTGGGCATTATAGCAGATTCCGATTTGTAAAATTAAAGGCTCCCGGTGTTTTGCAGCAGGAGCCTTTAAACACGTTCTATAAACTTTACATTACACCTGCTAACTCCAGGCTTCTCTTCTTCAGGTTCTTAATATCCAGGTCTTCAATAATTGGGTCGGGCGTGAGTATAAAGGATACGCCTTCCTTTTTCCACCATTTGATGTTGATGTTCTTTTCAGCGTGTATCACGCCAGTTATATAACTCCGGTTTTCATGCGAATGCCATTCTTCTATCCATTCTATAGCATCCTTATCAATTTCCTTCAAATCGTTAAAACTGAAATATGCTTTCAAAAAAAAATTGGTTGTTAACTGTGATGGTACATGGTGGTACAGTTTTTTATACTCATACTTATAATCGTAGCGCAAAGCCGAGATGTCACTTAGTACTGCAGATGCTGTAGGAAAGCTGCCTGCACCCTTGCCATAAAAGAACTGCTTATCGGCAAACCCACTTTCAATCACTACGCCATTGTATTCATTTTTTACAAAAGCAAGATGATCGTCGTGCTTAATAAACTGGGGCAATACAAAGGCGGCAACCTTTCCGTTGTTTAATTTTTTTGCCTGCGCCACCAGTTTGATGTCGTAGTTTTTTTCTTTTGCCACCACCGCGTCACTCAGTTGAATGTTTTGAATACCGGTAAACAAAATATTATCCGGGTGCTCAACAATTCCATAAGCGTGGTTCAGTAATATGGCCCATTTGTTTACTGCATCATACCCTTCCACATCCAGCACGGGGTTGCTTTCTGCAAAACCCAATTGCTGCGCAAGTAATAGCGCTTCTTTAAAATCCAGTTTGTCTTCAAACATTTTGGTAAGAATAAAATTGGTAGAACCATTTACAATTGCGCGTATGGAATGCAGCAGGTCGTTGTCATAATATTCTTCAAGGTTACGGATAACCGGAATACTTGCGCAGGCAGCAGCTTCACACAAAAAAGGAAGCCCTGTTTCAAGTTGCAGCTTTAATATTTCCGGCAGGTGCTCGGCTATCATTTTTTTACTTGCGCTCACCACTGCCTTCCCATTTTTTAATGCTGTGGAAACAATGTCAAAAGCTTCATCTGAGTTATCTATTACTTCCACAATTACATTAATATCCTTATCGTACAACAACTCATTTTTATCGGTGGTAAAAAACTCAGCGGGTGCATTTCGCTTTTTGCCGGGATGTTTGATCGCTATCTTTTTGATCTTCGCTTTTAGCGATGGTGTTTTTTGTAATACTTTATACAAGCCTTCGCCAACAGTGCCAAAGCCAAATAAACCTATAGTTAGTTCCTTATGCATTGATGATAATATTTACTGCCTGCTATTCAAATGTTAAACTACAGGCTTGATTTTTAAAAGCAATTTCAATATTATTTTCCGTACAAATTGCTACGTTTTTTGAGGTTCCTTCAGTTGCAAAAAACCGCTGAGCAGCTTTGCTATTTTTTCAAACTCCAGTAAAAATCCATCGTGACCGTATTGCGATTCTATCACTTCTAACCGAGCGTTGGTAATGTGTTTAGCCAGGTAACGTTGCTCGTTCACCGGGAACAAAATGTCGGTAGCAATTCCAATAACCAATGTTTTTGCCTGTATTTTTTTAAGCGAATCTTCCACCGAAATTCTGCCACGTCCCAGATTGTGGGCATCCATGCCTTTGCTTAAAAAGTAATAGCTGAAAGCATTGAAACGCTTTGCCAGCTTTTCGCCCTGGTAGCGTTGGTAGCTTTCCGACCTGAAAACCTGCTCATCAACCGCAAGCCGCTGCGTATCGCTGGTAATGCTTTGCTGTGCATGATCGTACGTGTTGTAATGGCGGTACGATAGCAAGGCTATCGACCTCGCCACTTTCATTCCTTTTAAGCCAGCCTCTTCATTTTTATTGGACCAACTTTCGTCAACTTCTATACACATTCGTTGCGATGCATTAAAGGCAATACCCCACGGGGAATGTTCTGCATTGGTTGCTATGGGAATGATGTGTTCAAATGCACCGGGTTCTTCAACCGCCCATTCAAGTAATTGTTGTCCGCCCATGGAGCCGCCTAAGCCAACAAATATTTTTTCTATACCTAATGCCCGTTTTAAATACTGGTAGGAGCGTATCATATCCCGTGTAGTAAACCATGGAAAATGATGGTAATAGGGCTCGCCGTTTTCAGGGTCTGCATCAAAAGGTGAAATGCTGCCATAGCAACTGCCGGGCATGTTCACGCAAACAATGTAATAATCGGAAGGGTCGAATATATTACCTTCTCCAACCAGTCCATGCCACCACTCAAGCGGTTCACTGTTAGCGGTAAGGGCATGAAAAATCCAGATAACATTATGCCTGGTTTGGTTTAGCTCTCCATAGGTAGTATAAGCCAAATGAAACCCGCTTAATGTTTTCCCCGACTCCAGTTGAAATGGTGCTTTGTACTCAAAAATTTTTGTTGTCTCCGGCATCCGGTTCTTTATTTAGCTTTTGTTGCGTCGCACTCTTGTACATTTTTTATCGTTCATCAATGCGTAGAACGGTGCAATTGGTACTGTGATCTTGATCCTTTTACTAAAGCAACATCCCGTTACTTTGCCTCAATAAAAATCAAGGCTTTGCTGTTCTTCCATCGTTGCATTAAGTGCTACTGTACAATAGTGCGATGCAACAAAAGTACGGTAGCATTCATGCCGTTTGGTCACAACAATGTTAACTAACCAATTCTGTTGCAAAAACTTTTTGGAAAGCCTGTTCAAAATCTGCCTTTATATCTTCTATGTGTTCAATGCCCACACTTATTCTCACCAGGTTTGGTGCAACGCCTGCAGCAGTTTGTTCCTCCGCACTTAACTGCTCGTGCGTGGTAGATGCAGGGTGAATAGCAAGCGTTTTTGCATCGCCCACATTTGCCAGGTGGCTGGCAAGTTTTAGCGAATCGATAAACTTGCTTGCATTTTCTTTCCCCCCTTTTACACCAAAATTTAATACACCACCAGAGCCGTTGGTAAGGTATTGTTTGGCAAGTGCATTATATGGGCTGCTTGCCAGTCCGGGGTATAAAACAAACTCAACTTGCGGGTGCTGCTCCAGCCATTTGGCAAGCTCCAGCGCATTCTCGCAATGGCGTTGTACACGTAACGATAATGTTTCTAAACCCTGCAATAAAAGAAAGCTGTTGAATGGACTTTGACTTGAACCAAAATCGCGCAAACCCTCCACACGTGCACGAATAATAAATGCAATGTTTGGCATGCCTAATGGATTTCCTTCGCCAAAAATATCCCAGAATTTAAGCCCGTGATACCCTTCGGATGGCTCAGTAAACTGTGGAAATTTGCCGTTGCCCCAATTGTAATTTCCACCATCTACAATTACACCTCCTATACTGGTTCCATGTCCGCCAATCCATTTGGTGGCGCTTTCCACCACTACGTTTGCACCATACTCCAACGGGCGAAACAGGTAACCGCCGGCACCAAAAGTATTGTCAACTATCAGTGGCAAATCATACTCCTTCGCCAGGTCGGCAAACTTTTTAAAATCAGGGATATTTAATTGTGGGTTGCCAATTGTTTCCAGGTAAATCGCCTTTGTGTTTTTGTCAATGAGGGGAACAAAACTTTCAACGTCGTCGCCATTGGCAAACCTAACTTCCACACCAAGGCGTTTAAACGCAACTTTAAACTGGTTGTGTGTTCCTCCATACAAAAATGAAGTGCTGATGAAGTTATCGCCTACGGTTAAAATGTTATTGAGTGCAAGAAACTGTGCAGCCTGCCCGGAACCTGTTGCCAGCGCAGCTACACCGCCTTCCAGGGCAGCAATGCGTTTTTCAAACACATCGGTGGTGGGGTTCATTATACGGGTGTAGATGTTGCCAAACTCCCGCAAACCAAAAAGGTTGGCGGCCTGTTCGGAGTTTTTAAATGCATAGGATGTTGTTTGGTAAATAGGAACCGCACGTGAGTTGGTTGTTGGATCAATTTCCTGTCCGGCATGCAGTTGCAGGGTTTCAAAGCGTTGTGTGCTCATGACTGATTTTTTAAAGAGTAAGAAATATAATGTAATGAAATTCCGAAGTAAAATGGTGCTTTGCGGTTAGCAGTTGGCAAGTTGTATTTACATACAACAACAGCAACAACAACAAGCTAACATGGTTGGCCTGGTTGGAGTAGAAATATAGAACGTTGTGCTGAACATTACTTGCAAATTATCATTTCTTTTCAAAAAACCTACTATTAATTTTTTTGAAATAGAAAGCTTTGCGTACCCGTTTATTTGTTTAATGCGCATGGGCTATTTTTTTAAAATGATGGTTTTTTTAACAGGCTCATAAAAATCATTATTAGTGGGGTATAAAAAAAGCCCACCTGCCATAAGCCAGGTGAGCCTGATATATTGAAGCGAATAGCGCCTGTATGTATGCAAACTTACTCTGACTTATCTTTCCCATTTACCCGGGATGGAGTTGGCACCTTCTTACAATGGATTTCATTGCTAAGGGTTGCAAAGGCTTCACAGGGCCATAACCCTCTGCCTTTCTTGATAAGTATTTTTATAAGAACTGGTACAAATGTATAAACGGGGTTGGCTAAACGCCAAAACTTTTTTTTGCACTATGCAAAAACCGAACTCGTTTCAGTTACAGGAACGCAACTTCCCGGTTTATAATCATTAATAAAGGTTGGTCACGAATCAGCGGTGTTCAACTTTATTATGAAAGTGGTTCCTTTGCCTTCCTCGCTTTCCACATCAATTGTTCCGTGATGCATATCCACAATTTTTTTACAAATGGCAAGTCCAATACCGGAACCTTCATACTTCGATTTGGCATGAAGCCTGTGAAATGCCTGGAATATTTCCTTCAAATCAGGTTTTTGTATTCCGATGCCGTTGTCCTTCACAAAAATGATGGCAACGCCACCTTTTACTTCTC
>JANPIA010000557.1:0-1837 GCA_031424735.1 Segetibacter sp. | reverse complement strand
CTGGAAACCAGCAACCTGCATTCCAGAAGAACCTTTGCCAAAGCACTTGCGATAGGTAGCAGTTCAATTTTTTTATCACCCTTTTTAGCATGTGCCGGCAAAAAATTTAAAAAAGACAAATTAGGAGTAGCCCTTGTAGGTCTGGGATATTATAGTACAGATTTACTGGCTCCGGCATTGCAACAAACAAAAAACTGCTACCTGGCCGGCATCGTTACCGGAACACCATCTAAAGCTGAAGCATGGAAAAAAAAGTACAATTTGCCTGACAAGAATATTTACAACTACCAAAACTTTCATCAGTTAGCTGATAACGACGATATAGATGTGGTTTACATAGTACTGCCACCATCAATGCACAAAGAATATGTTGTTAAAGCCGCAGAAGCAGGTAAACACGTTTGGTGCGAAAAACCAATGGCAATAACTGAACAGGAGTGCCGGGATATGATTGATGCCTGTAACCGCAACAAAAAAACACTTGCCATTGGCTACCGGCTGCAGCACGAACCTAACACGCAGGAGTACATGCGAATTGTTAACAACAAATTGTTAGGTAATATAAAAAAAGTAAGGTGCGAAGCTGGATATGTTGAAGGAAGAACCAATCATTGGAAACAAAATAAAGCAATGGGTGGCGGGGTATTATACGACATGGGTGTTTACGCCATACAAGGAGCAAGACTTGGTACAGGTATGGAACCCATATCCATTGTATCAGCTACGACCTCTACTACCAGACCCGAGATTTATAAGAATGGCCTGGATGAAACTACCACTGCAACCCTTGAATTTAAAAATGGAGTAATGGCTAACATTAAGACCAGCTTTGGAGAGAACATAAATATGCTCGACATCAATTGCGATAAAGGGATCATTCAATTAGCTCCTTACCAGGCTTACACAGGGGCAAAGGGTAGTAGCCCGTTGGGACCAATAAACTTTGACTATCAAATGCCCTGGCAGCAAGCCAAACAAATGGATGACGACGCTATAAGTATCATGAACGGCAAACCCATGCTGGTTCCAGGTGAGGAAGGGTTGAAAGATATAAGAATAGTGGAAGCAATTTATAAAGCTGCCGCATTGGGAAATGCTGTTAAATTATAAACCAGTGAGGCTTTAAGATGGCAATATGTGCGATAAAATAATACCCGTAGCAACGGCAGCATTTAACGATTCGGCCATGCCCATTTTTGGTATGGTAACCGGGTGTGTTATGAGAGGAAAAACCTCACTTCTTATTCCTTTAGATTCATTACCAATTACCAATACACCTTCCTTCATTTTTTCAACAATGTATACATTATCGCCATTAAGAAGCGCCCCATAAACGGGAGTATCTACTTCCTTCAGCCATTCATTCAAATTGACGTACCAGCATTGAACCCTGGTGATACTACCCATGGTTGACTGAACAACTTTAGCGTTGTAAATGTCAACGCAATCGTGGCTGCAAACTACCTGCCTTATTCCAAACCAATCTGCAATTCGCAAAATGGTCCCCATATTGCCGGGGTCTTGCATGCCGTCTAAAGCCAGCAGGCATTGGTTTTTAATGATGGGATTATTGGCTGGTCTTTGCTGCCTGGCTATAAGCAATACCTGGTTAGGTGTTTGTAATTGACTGATCTTTTCCAACTCTATGGCCGAGATTTCAGTGGTGGGTAAAGGATGACCAGGCTGTGCTTCTATCCACTCCTTTAAAGCATAAACATGAAGTACATCTGCATAGGCCAAAAGCAGTTCCTGCACCAGTTTTGGGCCTTCAGCCACAAACACGTTGTCAGTGTCGCGTTGTCTTTTGTGGCATAAAGATTGAATATATTTGACTTCG
>JANPIA010000556.1:0-1650 GCA_031424735.1 Segetibacter sp. | reverse complement strand
CGCCCATGTAACAGCGCCCCGCAGATTTACTTTGTACTGGTCCATCAGCTCGTAAATCCTTGCATACGATGATGCTGTATAAACAGGGTACATCGTTCCGTTGCGATACCCATATCTTGGTTCTTTTTTTTCGGAGCATGCAGCACATCCTTCGGGGTCATTTTCGCCAATAATGATGGGAATGTTCTTTAATCCGGGATACTTGTTTATGGCTTCAAAGGCACGTTGAATACTTTTCAATTGGGTGCCCATATTCATGCGGATATGACCATTGACCAGTTCGGGAGCACCTTTGGAATGAAACCCAATGTATTGCAATGGTGTTCCCTTCTTTCCTGTTGCATAATTCTGCCCACCAAGGCAATGCTCAATAAATTTTGTAAGGAAAGTAAAAGCTTTTTCGCCTCCCGGATTGGTCGTGTGTGGCCCTCCAATGGGGCATTGGGGGCAAGCCTTTTTTAAGCCGTCTGCGGTGTAATCGTATAGTTTACAAAACTCTTCGAACGTGCCCGACCAATATCCAATATCGGGTTCATTCCATAACTCCCATAACCACGATGTTACTTCCTGTTTGCCGTAACGCTCAATAGAGTGCTTAGCCCATTGATAGACCAGTTCTCTCCATTTGTCATAATCTTTTGGCGGGTATGTCCAGCCTGTAAAAATTTTACCGTTTTGGCTCCAGGTATGCTCATAAGGTTCAGGTTTTGTTGAAAGGTCTTTTGGCATAAACCCAATTTCCATCAATGGTTTCATGCCTCTTTCTATGTAGGTATCAATAATGCTGTCAACTATTGTCCAATTGTAAATTGGTTTGCCGTTAGCATCTTCTTTATATGCATCCGTATAACCCCATTTAAGGTCGGGTCTGGTACTGTTGCCTTTTGACGTTAGCAGGTTGTGTGCTCTTGCATACACAGGCACAGGGCTCAACTGTTGTAACTCCGTCAGTAATTTCCTGCCGTTCGGCTTATTGGTGTAATTGGGTTCATCGTAGCCAAAGTAAGACCAGAAAGGCTTCATTTCCCCAACAGTTTTTGAAGCATCTACCTGGATGGATACAGGTGTCTGCTGCGAATATGAACACGGAACAAAAACCAGATAAATACTGATAAATGCTGAAAGCCTGAAGGCATTTTTTAGATTAGCTATAAAAATTCGTGCAAACATTTTTTGTGATTAGTTAGTTATCCAATTTTCGAAACGTGCTCACTCAGTTTCGCCAATGTTATACCCTAATATTGATAGCATTTTGGCTGCATATCGTTTTCCAAGTTTGCGGTAGCCTTCTGCTGTAAAATGTAACTTGTCGCCCCGCTGCGGACAGCCTGCAGAGGAGATTACGTATGAATTGGAAATGGTTTTTGGTAAAGTGGCAATAATCTTATTCATGCTTGCACAAGCGCCGCCCTGTTCTGCATCTACTACTTCACCCGCTAACAGCGGTACAGATTTCGATTTAAGATGAAGGTCTTTTAAAAGGTTATTATAAACACCTTTTACCTTTTTGGGCCATAGCGAATCGTTGGTATTCGACTCCCCCTGGTGCAATAAAATGCCTTTGATAACACCATCTTTCTGAGCAATTTTCGCTAATTCAATAAGGCGTGCGTAGGGATTTCCATCATACTCATTGATCATGTTTTTCAT
>JANPIA010000555.1:0-30339 GCA_031424735.1 Segetibacter sp. | reverse complement strand
AATGAGTTAGTAAGGTTGCTGCCAAGGCTTCGCGTTAACTGAATACGCTGACTTTCGCCACCGCTTAGCGAGTTTGCCAAACGGTTTAATGTAAGATAACCAAGCCCTACATCGAGCAATGTTTTTATATGGTGGTGAAGCTCAATCAATATCCGTTTTGAAACCTGTTTATCGTATTCACTCAATGCCAGATCATCAAACCATGTCTTCAAGTCTTTCACCGGCATCTCGCAAAGTTCACCAATATGTTTGCCTGCAACCTTCACGTAAAGCGCTTCTTTACGCAAGCGGTAACCTTCACATTCGGGGCAAATAGTTCGTCCGCGATAGCGGCTTAGCATTACACGGTATTGAACTTTATACAGGTTTTGCTCTACCTCTTTAAAGAAATCGTTGATGCCATTTGCATGGCTGTTGCCCTTCCATAAAACGTCAAGCTGTTCTTTGGTAAGGTTTGCCACCGGCGTGTGTACCGGGAAATTGAAATTTTTCGCTGCGCGGATAAAAGCATCTTTCCAGGCGCTCATCTTTTCACCCTTCCATGGGGCCACAGCACTCTCGTAAACACTTAGCCTTTTATCAGGTATTACTAAGTCCGCATCAATACCAAGCACATGGCCAAAACCTTCGCAGGTTGGGCAGGCACCAAACGGGTTGTTGAACGAAAACAAATTGGGAACAGGCTCTTCAAACACAATTCCATCCAATGCAAACTTGTTGCTGAAATGAATAAACGCACCATCCACTTCCAGGTACATATCGCCTTCGCCTTCATAAAAAGCGGTGCCAATACTATCGGACATGCGGTGCATATCGTCCTCATCAAATTGCTTCGCCACAATACGATCTATGAGAATATACGTTGATTGCCCCCGGTTATTTCTTGCAGTTGTTATAAGGGTGATCTTATCTTTCAACGCTTCATCACTCATTTCCAACAAGTCTTCAATCCTTGTTGTTTCACCGCTAACATACATCCGGCTAAAACCCTTTTGCAGCAGTATGTTCAATTCTTCACGCACCTCCCTGTTGGCATGTTGCTTAAAGGTTGCCAGCATTAATATTTTACTGCCGGCAGCAACTTTCCGGATGGAATCCGTCACATCGTTCACGTCGTCTTTCTTCACTTCCCGTCCGCTTACCGGGCTTATGGTATGCCCTGCCCTTGCAAACAATAAACGCAGGTAATCATACATCTCCGTCATGCTGCCCACGGTGCTGCGCGGGGTTCGTGTGCTTACTTTTTGTTCTATTGCAATTGCGGGGCACAAGCCTTTTATAAAATCAACATCAGGCTTATTCATACGTGCCATAAACTGTCGGGCATAAGCGCTAAGGCTTTCTGCATACCTTCTTTGCCCTTCTGCAAATAATGTATCTATTGTAAGAGAAGATTTGCCCGAGCCGGATACACCCGTTACAACTATCAATTTATTACGCGGAAACTCAACCGTAACATTTTTTAAGTTGTGTACTCTTGCACCTTTCACAACAATATTATCGTTGTAAACCTTTTTTACCTTATTAATTTCTACGGGAGATATCTTGATTGTTTTTGCCATAGCGAACAGCAAAATAAACACATAATATGCACCGAAAGTTTATAGTGATTCAAAGTTTAGCATGTAAAAGACTACTTGCTGTGTAATGTTAAAACAATATGCGTATTTGTTATTTGTCAAGATGTTTGGCATATTCTTCTGTAAAAAATATATGCGCTGGTGTTCGTCAACTTGGGGTTGTTTATACTCTTACTTATCAATTGAAAATGTTAAATCCTGTTAACGTTTGTGCTTAATGTGGAATTTTTTCCAAATCTTTCCATAATCATTCTAACAATTGTTGTCAGTGAAAAAAAGTTAATTTATTTTCATTATCAATTCTTCAAACATCTCGCCTATAACGCTACGTTTACTTAACAATTTTTCGAAAAGAAACATCCAGATATTCTAACATTTTTATCCATCCCTAATTTTAAAACCGAGATGTTTTATGAAAACGATTCAACATGCGTCAGACACGCATTTAATACATTCTTTTCAGGATGGCAATTCGCAGGCAATAGAGGTTTTGATCGCCCGTTATAAAAACAAGATCTTCTCTTCTATTCATTTCCTGTTGAAGGATCGCTACCTGGCGGAAGACATGTTCCAGGAAGTTTTTATCAAGATCATTGATACGCTGAGAAGCGATCGCTACACAGAAGAAGGCAAGTTTTTGCCCTGGGCAATTCGCATTGCGCACAACATGTGTATCGATCATTTTAGAAAAGTAAAGAGAAGCCCGGCCATCAGGTGCAGCGACGACCTGGATGTTTTTGAGCAAATAATTGGGGTGGAGGTTGATGCAGAAAAGAAAATGATTGTTGCGCAAACGCATGAGTCTGTACGAAAGGTGATAAACCTGTTGCCCCCCGAACAAAGGGAAGTGATCGTTCTTCGCCATTATGGCGACATGAGCTTTAAACAAATTTCGCAGCTTACCAATTGTACCATCAACACCGCGCTGGGACGTATGCGTTATGGATTAATAAATATGCGAAGAATGCTTACCGATCAGAAAGTGGCTTTATAACCGTTGAAACCTTTTTGTTATGAACAAAGATTTTGTTACCCGGCAGTTGCTAAAAAACCGACTGATTATCGGTTTTGCTTGCCAGAGTACATAGCAAACACTGGGTAACAACTATTGCCAGATAATATACAGAAAGTCCCCGCTGAACCGGAGACTTTCTTGTTTTTAGCCCACTGCAAAATTCGCTTTTGATGGAGACCGCAATTTTTTAATGGTGTAATAAAAAACCCATAACATAACGCCACACAATAAAGTAAAGCCCCAGGTGCGCAAATTATCCTGCGGGTAAATAACTCTATAACCCACCGACCGTACAAGATCATCCGGGTTGGTTATAACATCCCAGCTATTGAAGCGCAAAAACCTTCCGATGTAAACGCCAAAAGCGCTCAGGAACAAACTGCATAAAATAACCAGGTTCGCTTTGAAAGTATTCATAAACCTGTTTAAAAAATCATCTACCTGCAACAGCGAAACAATACCAAGTATTAAACCATTCCAGGCTGCGGAGGTTACCAATATAAGATCGACCCAAAGCGGTATGGGAGAACGCTCCCTGAAGTGAAAAATATCGGTAACAATGTAAGGCGCGTTGGGTAAAAACAAAAGCCAGCACATCAACCAAAGGATAGCCACCAAACCGAATGATTGACGCCGGTATAATTTTCTGCTGATAAGAAATGGGATGGCGGCTAAAAAAATATTCCAGGCATAAAAAATATAAAATAAATGTCCGCTGATGATAATTCGCAACATCAGTAGAGAAATGGTGAACCCAACAGATAACATCAGCATCTGTTCTAAATTTAACGAACGTGTTTTCATAAAGATTATTAAGAGAGTTTATAATAAAACCTGTTGATCGTTTGTGAGCTAACTTGTTTTTTCCGCTATCCATTTCCACCAGAAAACGGTGCAGGTGGTGTACACAAATAAGTACAATTCATCGCTTGTTGAATAACAGGTTGCGGACGATCGCGTGATAAACGGGGACGAGAAAAACGATTGCCATTGTATAAACTGTCTCCTCGTTAATGCTCTGACAGTCCTTTAAAAAAGACTTGCTTAGTATGTCACCAACGACGATATTAGTCTTTCATTTTCAGCATATTTTCTTTGTTAAAATCACATAAGTCTGCTACTTCGTTTCGCAGATGATTAACGCAGAATGATTATTAAATGAATGCATTCATGCATGTTGATATTGTCGCCTTTCTCACTTTCCTTTTTGAAATGAAACCGAAGGAGAATATCACATAAACATGCTATTGCTTTCTACTACAGAATGCCAAATCTTTATAAACCTAAACTAAAGACCTTATGAAACACTCGTATTTTGTTACATCCCACTCTAATAAAGATTTAGAATCAGCTCACGTCATATTGAATTTACTTTATAATTAACCTATATGAAAAATATAAACCCTACCCGGATACTTTTATTTCTATTGACATTGATTATTTTTTATAATACTCCTTCTGCGCAGTGTATTAGCGATAACGTGGCACCTGTAATAACGCCCCTTTCGGGGAATATTAAAATCAGTTTGGGATCGTCAGGCACTAAAATCATTACGCTTGCAGATTTGGCAACGATTACAGATAACTGTAACCCATCACCGGCATATTCCTTGAGCAAAACAAATTTCAATTGCAGCAATATTGGATCACAAACTATATTAATTACTGCCACGGATGGAGTAATGGGACAACCAATAAATCCATTCAATGCGAGTTTCTCTTATCCACAGGGAGTCGCCATGGATGCATCAGGAAATATCTATGTAAACGATGCCGGAAACTATATGATCCGAAAAATTTCACCATCGGGTGACGTATCAAATTTTGCCGGGAATGGAGTGGCGGGTTTTGCAGACGGAATTGCCTCCAACGCCATGTTTAATGGTTTAGCCGGCATGGCCGTTGATGCAGCAGGAAATTTATATGTAGCAGAGTTCGAAAATCACAGGATAAGAAAAATCACACCTTCAGGTTTTGTCTCAACCTTAGCTGGAAGCGGTATTGCAGGCTACCTGGATGGTAATGGAAGTTCAACGAAATTCAATACCCCATACAGCCTTGCAACAGATGCCTCTGGCAACGTATATGTAGCCGATACATACAATCATCGCATAAGAAAAATTGCTCCAAATGGTGATGTAACTACAGTAGCAGGATCGTCCCAGGGTTACATTGACGGTAATGGTACATCAGCTAATTTTTCTTATCCTTCCGCAATTACGGTTGATGCCTCCGGATTTATGTTTATTGCAGACCAGGCAAATCATTTGATAAGAAAAATTTCACCCACTGGTGTGGTTACTACAATAGCGGGAAATGGGCAGCCGGGTTTAGTTGATGGAATTGGCACGGCCGCTTCGTTTCGTAATCCATGGGGGATAGCCGTGGATGCCACAGGTAATCTTTTTATCGCCGATAACGTGAATAATGCTATCCGCAAAATTTCGCCTTCCGGCAACGTTACTACAATTGCCGGAGATGGAGCATATGGATCGGATGACGGCCCAGGGGCTACTGCACATTTTGCTACTCCGTTCGGTTTATTCCTTCACCATTCAGGATATCTTTATGTAGCTGATGTTCTCAATCATAAAATAAGAAAGATAAATACTGCCGATAATATAGTTTCAACTGTAGCAGGAAGCGGTATTCTGGGTAATCAAAATGGAAATATTGGATCCCCTCCATCTGGCAACCTCTCATCACTATCTATCCAAGTAATTGTTGAGGGTTCACTGCCCATATTCACTTCAGCACCTCGTGCTGAAATAACAGTAAACACAGGAGCAAGTTGTATGGGAGTAATTCCGGATTTCAGACCCGGTACAACTGCAACTTCATCGTGTGGTGGACTCGTAACAATTACCCAATCTCCAACGCAGGGTCAACCAGTGCCTATTCGCAGGCAGCCAATAACAATGATTGCTACAGATAGCCAGGGCTATCAAACTTATCAAACAACCTACATAAATGTTGTTGATGGTACTGCACCTTTTATCACACCTTTATCATCCAATATAACGATACCACTAAACGCTAATGGAGCCAGAACTATAACACTAGCGGATGTAGCAACAGTGGTTGATAATTGCAATACAAATGCCGCTGTAATTATTACACCATCATCATTCAATTGTTCAACAGCGGGACCGCAAATAATAACAGTCACCGCAACTGATGGAACATTTGGAGCCGCACGAACACCCCAGGCGGCTTCATTTCTCAACCCTTATGATTTAGGATTTGATGGCGCTGGTAATTTGCTAATTGCGGATTATCAAAACAATAAAATAAAAAAACTGGCGCCGGATGGTACAGTTAGCACCTTAGCCGGGAGCGGACCAAGGGCTTATGTTAACGGTATTGGTGCAAATGCTTCGTTTGACTTTCCAACAAGAATGGCTGTGGATGCTGCCGGAAATGCTTTTGTTGTTGACGGCCTTAATCAACGCATTCGTAAAGTTACGCCTGCAGGAGTTGTTACAACCTATGCGGGAAGTACAGATGGCTTTGCAGATGGCTCGCTTTCTGCTTCTCGGTTTTCTTATCCGAACAATATTGCCCTTGATGCAAACAGAAATTTACTGATTGTTGATAACGGTAATAACCGTATAAGAAAAATAACCCCGGCCGGTGTGGTTAGCACATTTGCAGGTGATGGTAGTTGTGGCTCAGAATCGTATTGCACAGTAACTGCCATTGGTACTGATGCCGCCGGCAATGTATATGTTGCAAAGGACAATAAGATAAAAAAAATAACACCTAACGGAAACGCGGCATGGATAGCAGGTACAGGTGCTTATGGATCGACTGACGGTCCTGCTGGTTCAGCAACTTTCGCCAATCCAAACGACATTGCTGTTGATGCATCAGGTACCATTTGGATAACAGATCAAACACTAAATAAAATAAGAAGAATAACTACATCAGGCCAGGTTCAATCAGTGAACATAGATATAAATTATAATAACCCTACGTTTGCAAAAGGCATTACGATTTCTTCATCTAATAGTTTATTTGCCACGTTTGGAAATGCCATCATTGAAGTAAAGCCGGATGAATCAAAAATACTGATAGCGGGTTCATATAATGATTATGGTGATGTAAATGGAAATGTTGGTGGAGGTCAGTCTGGCAATCAATCAACTTTACAAATACCAGTAACAATTGTTGGTCAGTCAACCCCAATTTTCTCTACAACCCAGGCAAATGTAGTTATCAATGCAATTGGATGTTCCGCAACACTTCCAAACTATATCTCAAATGCTGCTGCCACGTCCAGTTGCGGTGGAGCTGTTACAATATCTCAATCGCCTATAGCAGGTACGCAGATAAACCTTGGAGAAAACACAATAACCTTAACGGCAACCGATGCATCGGGAAATGTTGGGACGCAAAGTTTTACTGTAAATGTTTTAAAGGTTAATCCTCCAACGATAATACCAGGCAATAGTATTATCACTTTAGATGCTAATGGAAGCAGAACAATCCAACCTAATGACGTAGCAACGATTAGTGATTGTGGTCATTCACCCTTAGCCATGGTTTCTCCTTCAACATTTAATTGTTCTGACATTGGTACAAAAACAATAACCATTACGGCAACTGATGGAACATTCGGTACACAAAATCCAAGTGCGGTAAAATTTAATGAACCTATTGCCACTGCTGTAGATGCTGCAGGAAATCTCTATATCGCCGACAGGGTAAATAATAAAATAAGAAAAATAACACCTGCAGGTAATGTTACAACACATGCTGATGGAAGCACAGCAGCACCAGGCACAGAAAGTAGGATCATAGAGATGTATGACATGGCAAGCGATAATGCTGGTAATTTATATGTAACCGATAATGGCGCGTCAAAAATTAAGAAGATTTCACAGTCCGGAGTTATAACAACTTTCGCGTCAAACCTGGGGTCATTAACTGCGGTCACCGTTTCCAACCAAGGAATTGTTTATGCAGCTAGTGATAATATAATCAGGCAAATATCACCAGCGGGTGTTGTATCGAGTTTAGCAGGAAGTGCAACCGGGTTTGCAGATGGAACCGGCACAGCAGCAAAATTTTGGGGCATCACCGGATTGACAACAGATGCAAGTGGTAATATTTACGTGGCTGATGGAGCAAACTATAGAGTAAGAAAAGTTACAGCTACAGGCGTGGTAACTACTTTAGCAGGAACTGGAGAGCAAAGCTTTCTTGATGGACCTGCACTAACTGCGAAGTTTAGATTTATGCACGGCATTACGATAGATGCAGAAAATAATCTTTATGTTATTGACACGGATAACGGGCGATTAAGAAAAATATCCGCCACAGGCGTAGTTAGCACGATTGCAGGTAGTGGCTTAAGTGGCAGTGTTGATGGCACATCGTCTGCAGCTTCTTTTGGGTTGATAGCAGCCATTTCCATCGATGCTAATAAGAATTTTTATCTGCCTGAACTTACTACGCACAACATTAGGAAAGTGGATGCGGCGGGTAATGTAACAACACTTGGCGGTTCAGGTATACCCGGTTACCAGGATGGAAACGTTGGTGGCATAACTGGTAATATCTCCACATTGCAAATGCAGGTTAGTATTAGTGATGTAACTGCTCCTGTTATTACTCCACTATCGAATAATATTATAGTTGAGTTAGATGCCAGCGGTCATAAAACAATTACTGCTTCTGCCGCTGCAATTGTAATTGATAATTGTAAATCTAATCCGCTGATAAGTGTTAGCCAGCTATCTTTTGACTGCAGTGATCTTGGTTCAAAATCACTTACAGTAAAAGCTACAGATGGAACATTTGGTTCTGGGGCAAATCCTTCCGCAGTAAGTTTCAATTCTCCTTATGGGAGTATAGTGGATGCAGCAGGAAATATTTATATCGCTGATGGTGGCAATCATCAAATTAGGAAAATAACACCTGCTGGTATAGTAAGCACCTTCGCCGGAAATGGTGTTGCAGGAAGTACCGATGGTACTGGTACCGCCGCCAAATTTAATTGGCCAAGTGGCTTAACCATTGACCAAAGTGGAAACATTTACGTAGCTGACCTTTTCAATTTCAAGGTTCGGAAAATAACACCTGCAGGTGTAGTTACCACTTTTGCAGGTACAGGTGGCAATGGCAGTTCAGATGGCGCTGCTAACGTTGCAATGTTTGGGTATATTGAAGCAGTTGCCGCCGATCAACAAGGAAATATATACGTAGCTGACCAGGGTAATCGTAAGATTAGGAAGATATCGCCTTCCGGGATAGTTAGCACTTATGCTGGCTCAGGGTCAGCGGGGCACGATAATGGCCCTGCAAACACCGCAACTTTTGTTGCTCCTCTTTCCGTTGCAGTTGATGGAACAGGCAATGTATACGTAGCAGATGATAATTTTATTAAAAAGATATCCAATGGAATTGTTAGCACATTCGTAGGAAATGGCAATAGCATAGCACAAGATGGTGTTGGTACAAATGCCGGAATTGCAGGTGCAAACTCAATCGCTTTTGATCCGTTTGGAAATTTGTATGCAACTGCACCCGGAAAAGTATACAAGATTACTCCGGCAGCAGAAGCAACAACTTTTGCCGGTCATTACAGCGAAGCTCCAGTCAATGGTACAGGCACAGTAGCCACTTTCAGAAGCCCCGATGGTATTTCTACTGATGCTGCTGGTAATGTTTACCTCGTAGATTGGTTTCAAAATAATGTACGGAAAATAACATCCGCTGCTGTGGTTACAACTATAGCAGGAAGCGGCTTAGCAGGTTCAACAGATGGTGACATCTCCGGCGGTGGAACCGGCAACGAGAGTAGTCTCCAAATACAGGTTACAGTTAAAGATAATATCCCTCCTGTGGTAGTTCCTCTAGAAAATGTGATAGTAAGGTTAGGTGCTTCCGGCTCACAAAGTATTACTCTTTCCGATGTTGCTTCAGTAACGGATAATTGTTCGGCTACTCCCATTACCACTTTAAGTACTTATGCATTTAATTGCGCTAACATTGGTTCACAACAGGTAATGGTTACAGCAACTGATGGTAGTGGAAACACAACTTTAAAAAATGTGACGGTTATTGTAAAAGATGAAGTAGCGCCTATTATAGCTCCCCGCTCAAACATCATAATAAAGTTAGACGCAAGCGGTTCAAAAAATATATCTCTTGCAGATGTTGCAACAGTCATTGATAATTGCGGCGTGCAGAATAGCCTGTTAAGCCGCAATGCTGTTAGTTGCTCCGACATGGGGGAACTTACGCTTACATTAACAGTTACAGATGCTAGTGGCAACAGTAGTTCAGCGAACATTCCTGTCACTGTTAAAGATGAACTTGCACCAACGATTACTCCCCGTTCAAACATCGTAATAAATCTGGATGCGGTTGCTTCTAAAAACATAACCGCATCCGACCTCGCAACTATTACGGATAACTGTGGTTATCCAAATATTTTATTAAGCAGTAATACGGTTACCTGTTCTGATTTGGGTACACGCTCCATAGTTATTACAGCAACTGATGCCAGCGGTAACACTTCTACCATTACTGTATTGATAACTGTTAAGGATAACACACCACCTGTTTTAACTTGCCCTGAAAATATTATAACACCAGCAAGCAGTATGAACCCAAGCCAAACAGGCTGGGCTACCGCAACAGATATTTGCACTGCAAGCCCAACTATAACTTACACAGATACCAATGATCCGGCTCAAGGCTGTTATGTAAAGAGAACATGGAAGGCTACCGATGCCTCCGGCAATTTTTCTACATGTATACAGACAATTGCTACGCCGCAAATGAGTGTAACTCTCGGTCCGGATATGTACATTCTCTATGGTGCTTTAGGTTATGTAGGCTGTCATACAATTGCACCGACAGTAACGGGTGGAGTTGGCCCATATAAATATAAATGGACGAGTGATGATACGCAAGTTAACAACGCTTCTTCAGGCACGGTGAGTCCCTGTAATACTACAGAGCAGATGTATGCGTACACATTATTAGTAACCTCTGCGAATGCTTGTACAGCAAGTGCTACCTTACGACTTTCTTATGTAAATATTTCCTGCTCTAAAAATGCCAACCAGGAAAAAGTAGAGGTATGTTTACGATCAGATGGAAACTCAAATAACTGCCATACGGTTTGTGTATCTGCAAATGCTGCTGCAGGGTTGGTTAATAATGGTGCCTATTATGGCGAATGTTTAGTGAATTGCGAAATTCCTATTCAGGCAACGGCGGGCAGGGCCGGACAAGCCACAGAAAAAATAGAAGAAACATTTGAGGTGAAAGTATCAAATAACCCTGCATCAACAGCTTTTGTCCTTTCGGTATTTAGTTCGGCTAAAGAAAAAATAACTATTCGTGTATTGGATGCAACCGGGAAGCTAAAGGAAGTTAAACCAAACATATACCCCTCCCAAGCTACTAAAATCGGCAATCATTACACCGCTGGGATCTACTTTGCTGAGGTTATACAAAACAACAAACGAAAAGTAGTCAGGCTTGTTAAGCAATAGTTTTAGGTTTTAGAAAAATAAAGCAACTGCATCTCTGCAGTTGCTTTTTTGTTGTATTACTATCCAACAAATGACTGTTAACTCGTTTTTTCATCAATCCATTTCCACCAGAAAACGGTGCAGGTGGTGTAAACAAATAAGTGATACAGATCGTCGCTAATAGAGTGACCATTGCGTACAATATTGGCAAACACCGGCACTAAAAAAGCAATGGCAATAACAGTAACGGTTAAACCCATTGCATGAACCGGCACATACATCCAACCCCATTTTTTAAACCAGATAGTGTTCATTTGTATTCGGTTTTATGTTGAAGAATAATTAACGGCGGCAGTTTTCTGCAAGCTGGTACAAAACCACAGAGCCAAAGGAGAACAACCCTGCAGCAACAATCAGCCAGCTTTGGCTACGCAACTTAAAACGCAGGCTTATGTACAGGTAAGTTTGATCCGCATGGAAGTTTGTAAGTAATATTTGTGGAAGGTTTACGGCAATAGCCAATACCGGTCCGAATGCGATGAGCATGTTTTCATTAAAGCCAAATTGTTTGTTAGCATGAATGGCAAAAATGGGTTCTATCAACCGCCAAAAAAAGCTGATTCCAAATTCGTTTAATAGCGAGGATGTAATAAAATAAAACGAAGGAAACACCAACAGCATTCCCAATGCAAAAGCGAATGATTGTTTTAAAAGTAGTTTTTTCATACCGCTAAATTTTATTTGTAAAGGATGAGTACAGTTTAAAAAGATGCTGTGCAGGTGAGCCGCACAGCATCTTTTTAAAAAACTAAGTTGGCATACTAGATTTTGAAAAAGATGGATTGTACCAATTTATACCACGACTTGCATACATAACGAGCGCCAGCACGGTAAACAGCCCGATGCTTCCAACAAGTAATGCTGTATCCTCTAATTGTATCAGCACAAAAGTAAAACTGTACAACATGGTTAATACGAATGCAAAAATGGATGCCGTTTTCCAACTGCCAAAGTGCCCTTTGGCATATAGTGTAATGAGAAGGATAGTTGCTGAAGCAGAGATATAGTAAGCGTTATCAAACATAATTAATTCGCTGAGGGATAACAGCAATGTATAAAAGATAACCAGTGCCATTCCCACCAAAATATATTGTACCGGGTGAACCGGTCGGTTTTGAAAACTCTCTACTATAAAAAAGAGCGCAAAGGTTAGCCCGATAAACAGTATCGCATACTTTACGCTGCGCATAGTTTTGGCATATTGATCGGCGGGTTGCAGCATGCTTACGCCAAACGATAACGCCTGTTTGTCGAACTTTACATCTTTCAAAAAAGTAGTAAATGGAAGGTTTGCTTTATTAAAAGTCCATTTGGCGGTAAAGCCGGAATCAGAAACCTTTCGTTCTGTAGGCAACGATGTTCCATCGAACGATGGACTCCGCCATTTGGAAGAAAGTTGAAAGGTGCTGTTACCGCTGAGTGGTGCAAAGCTTAACTGGCTGCTGCCCCTTATTTTTAAGTTCATTGAGAACTGTACAGGCTTTGCAAACAGGTCTGCTGTCAATGGAACACTGCAACTCAATCCTGCTTCATCTATCATTTGAGTGGGTATACCTGGCGAAAGATTGTAACGTTGATTATTAAATACAACCGACACCTTTTCCTCTATACCTTTAAAATCGTTAACACCCACACAAAGCTTTGCCTCGTTCAACTGAAGGTTTGCAACATCAATACCGGGCGGAACTGTGATGGTAAAATTGCCGGTTGCCACTAAAGCAGTTTTATAAAGTAGCACAGTATAAATAGACCGCTTTCTTTCTTCAGGATAGAGCACGCCGTTTACCTGTAAATCCTCCGGAAGCAGCACAATCGTTTTTTTCACATAGGCTAACTTATTGTCGTCGCTGATCGCTTGTTCGTTATAAGGTATGGCAATATAGGGTCCGCTAAATGTTTGCGCCTTAGCCCATTTATTACTCACTTCCAACACTACGTCTTTCTGTCGCTGTTCGCGTTCCTCCACAAGGTGCATTATAAAAAAAGTAGGAATGAGCATTGCGAGAATCAGGAACCCGGTAATAAATGCTTTTATCATCACTCTCGTGGGTGATTTGTGCGGTGCTTGAGTTGCGTCGCCGGCATTGCTAAGTTGACTTTCCATTTTTACTTATTTTAGTTTTGATGATTTGAATTGATATTGAAATTTATTGATGAGTAATATTTGCTTCAATCGAGCTGTTAAACGGATATTTATAAACCCATAATTAAAAAATGCCAGGTTAATATGCCATCCCTTGAAACGCAGTAAAACGGAAAGCACTTTGCATTTCAAAGTACAGGTATAAAAAAAATTACCCCATCGATTTGATCATTTTCTCCAGCGCATCCAGGTGTGCCTTAAATGCTTTTTCGCCGGCTTTGGTTACTGAATAGGTTGTATTGGTTTTTCTGCCGATGAAGCCCTTTTGCACCTTTACATAGGCGCTGTCTTCCAGCGTTTTTAAATGGCTTGCCAGGTTGCCATCTGTAACTTGTATCAGTTCTTTCATTTCGTTAAAGCTTACTTCCGCGTTTACCATTAAAGCGCTCATGATGCCGAGGCGAACTCGGCTGTCAAATATTTTATTAAGATGTTCAATTGGGTTTATCATAGCCCGCCCCTGCTGGAGCAATTATTTAATTGTTATTCACACCGGTTATAACCCCCACTACCTCATTTTGTAGTGCGCTCATATTTCATCAACATCAACCCACCATAAATAATATGTAATACGCCAAAGCCTGCTGCCCAAAAATAGAGTCCGCAGCCTATAAACCAGCAGTTTATTAATCCTAAAATTATTTGCCCGTACCCCAGGTATCGCACTTCACCCAGCGTATACTTACTTGCGTTTACCAAAGCCAGCCCGTAAAAAATAAGGCAGCCCGGTGCTATCAAACCAAAAGTTCCGGTTTGTACCAATCGCACTAGAAAAATGCCCCCGGCAATCATCGGGATACTAACATTAACCATGAGCCTGCGGGCAGATGAACCCCATAAAGGCAACCCTGTTTTTTTACTCCGCAGGTAAGTGAAAATAAAAGCCAGAACAAAAGCGGCAGCAAAAGTGACAATAGCAATTACAAACAGCCTGTGGCCCATAAACTCACTTAAACTCAACGTTGAATAATTTCCATCTTTGGGGCTATTGACTGTAGCGTAATTTCGTACACCGTTGCCATCGCCTGCCGGATGGATGACACCATAAGCAAGCCAGGCACCAACCAATGCACAAACACCCGCAGCAATACCGCTCCAGCCGCTTAAGCTAATAAAGCGGCTGCTTCTTTCCATTAATTGCTTTATATCATTTATTTGTTCGAGATGGCGGTTGGTATCTTCCATAAAAAAGCACTTTGTATTTCAAAGTAAAGATTAATTCGCTATTGCTCCAAATAATTTATGGCGATATTATTGCAGCAAGCCAACTACAAGCTTGCACATGCCCTCATGTGGTAGTGGCATTATGTTTTATCTTCAAGAATTATTTATGAGATTCATTTTTTACACGTTCCTTTTATTGTTGACAATCACTTATAGTCAGCCAAATATTTTTGCTCAAAAAAAAATTATAAAAGGTTTAATACGCGATCTGCAAAGCGATGAGCCCATCCCTTTTGCCTCGGTACTTTTAAAAAATACAGCAACAGGTTCTCTTACAGATTCAGCCGGCAGATTCAGATTATCGTTTAACTCAGCCGGTGGCGATACTTTACTGGTTACTTCTGTTGGTTATACTCCTGTGGCTTACGTGGTTACTCCTTTTAGCGACTCCACTTTGGTGACAATTAAAATGGAAGTGGCTCAGGTTGCACGGGAGGCGGTGGTGAAAGTAAAGTTTAACCGGGCTTTGTGGCTATGGAACAAGATCGTAAAAAACAAATACAAGCATGATCCCGCCCAGTATAAAAACTTCTCGTACGAAATTTATAATAAGCTGGAACTTGACCTGATAAATGTTAACCAAAAACTGGGTAACAAAAGGTTATTGAAGCCATTCAACTTCATTTTGCAAAATATTGATACAACGGAAGGCAAGCCTTTTTTGCCTGTGTTCCTTACTGAAACCATATCGGACTTTTATGTGCAGAACGATCCGCATAAAACCCGTGAGATCATTCGCGCAAGCAAAACCAATGGGATAGAAAATGAAAGCATCACTAAGTTCCTGGGCGCTACCTATCAAAATGTAAATGTGTATTTAAACTACATCCCTGTTTTTGATAAGCAGTTTGTAAGCCCGTTTCACGACAGGGCTGATAATTATTACAACTACAAATTACTCGACACCCAATACTTGAATAACAAACGCCTGGTGCACTTGCGTTTTACCCCCAAAGCAAAAGGCGGCGATACATTTGAGGGCGATTGCTGGGTGGCAGACAGTTCGTACGCCATACAAAAAATCACGCTTCGCCCATCTACCGATGCCAATATAAATTTTGTAGAGAAGCTAACGCTGATACAGGAGTTCAGGCTGATAAACGATACAACCTGGTTTTTAAGCAAGGATAAATTTGTGGTTGATATTTCACCCATTGGCAAATCGCGTGGCGGGTTTAAGGGAAGAAAAACTGCCACCTATAAAAACGTTGAACTGAATAAAGATTCCATTGAAACTGTTATTGCGCAAAATAAAAAGCGGGAAGAGATACAGGTTTTGCCTTCCTCAGAATTACTGCCCGATAGCTTTTGGGCCAGCAATCGGCATGAAGAGTTAAACCGAAATGAAATAGGTATCTATAAAATGATAGATACTATTCAATCGATACCTGCATTTAAAAAATACAATGACGCTATCAACTTTATTACAACGGGCTATAAAAACGTTGGCAACTACCGGATCGGTCCCTGGTATAATTGGATAAGCAGCAACGTGCTGGAAGGTACCCGGCTGCGATTTGATTTGGCAACCAATTATAAATTTAACCGCAAGCTTTTCTTACACGGCTATCTCGCTTATGGCTTTAGAGACAAAAGATTTAAAGGTCTTGCTGAGTTTTTTTACCTGCCCATCAAACACCCGCGGATGTACTTTTATGCCTCGTACTCAAGAGACCGCGATTATGGGCAGAACTATTATGATGAAGTGAGCACGGATAACGTATTCTCCCTTGCTGTACGTAAAAGTGGCGTGCCCATTAAATACCTTAGCCTGGAGGAAAAGCGAATTGAAATTTTTAAAGAAACCAACCTTGGTTTATCGTTTTTGCTGGAAGTAACCAACAAACAGTACGATCCATTATTAAACCTGCCTGGTAAAGTTTATTTCATAAAAAACACGAACAATTCTCCGCTCAAAAGCTTTGAAACTGGATTAAAGATCCGGTATGCACACCTTGAAAAGTTTATCGAAAATTCTTTTTACAGAACCAGCCTCGGCAGCGATTTGCCAATAGTAGAATTTAAATACACCAAGGGATGGGCGGGTGTTTTAAAATCGAGCTATAATTACCAAAAGATAAGTGGCGGGGTGAGTGATTACATAAAAATTCCCCCTTTCGGCTCGTTCTATTACAATGTTTTTGGCGGAAGAGTTTTTGGCATAGTTCCGTATCCATTCCTCGAAATTCATCCCGGCAACGAAATATATTATTACAACAAGTATGCATTCAACATGATGAACAGGTTTGAATACATCAGTGACCGGTATGCCGGTGTAAACCTGGAACATAATATTGGTAACGGACTTTTCAAATATATCCCACTCACCCGCAAATTAAAGTTCCGCCAGTTTTGGAGCGCCAAGGGTTTAATAGGTGGATTGAGTGAAGCAAACAAAAATTTGAATTTTGTAGGCAACCACTCCTTTCAAACCCTCAACAATAAAATGTACCTGGAAGTGGGTACCGGTGTAGATAATATACTAAAGGTGCTTCGGCTGGATTTTATATGGAGGCTTCTCCCGCAGCCCCTGCCGGTTGAACGTAACAAAAGGTTTGGGATTTTTGGGAGTTTCCGGGTGGCGTTTTAATAGTACGTTTCTCCAGTGAATAAAATTAATCGAGGCAATTTATAATTACTTCACATGCTATTTTAATTTCTTCTTCCGATATATTTAAGGGCGGAGCAATGCGCAGACAGTTGGGTGCAAACAAAAACCAATCGGTTAATACACCCTGCGCAATACAGCTGTCGATTACTTTTTTGCAAACGGCAAAGCTTTCAAACTCCAATGCCATCCATAGTCCGGCTGAGCGAATGGATTTTATCTCGTCTGGGTAAAGCAACGATAGGAATAGTTGCTCCTTTCTTCTCACGTGTTCAACCAGTTTTTCATCCAGCAAAACTTTAAATGCTGCAAGCCCTGCGGCACAACTTACGGGGTGCCCCCCAAAGGTCGTGATATGCCCCAATACCGGGTTTACAGTGAAGTGACCCATCAAATTCTTGTCGGCTATAAAGGCACCCAGTGGCATGCCGCCACCCAATGCTTTACCCAACAACAGCACATCCGGAACAACCGTATATTGTTCAAATGCCCACAAGGTTCCGGTTCTTCCAAAGCCGGCCTGTATTTCATCCAATATTAATAATGCCCCCACTTCAGTACATTTTGCCCTGATGTTTTTAAGCCAGTCCTTAACTGGTTTAATGATGCCGCTTTCCGCCTGCACGGTCTCTACAATTACACAAGCCGTAGTTTCATCAATGCATTTGAATACATCGGCTGCATTGTAGTTGAAGTGATAAACATCTGGTAGCAGCGGGCGGTAGGCATTACGCCAATATTCATCGCCCATAATACTGAGTGCGCCTTGTGTGCTTCCATGATAGCCATTGTTGAAAGCGATCATTTTTGAACGCCCGGTAGAACGCTTGGCAAGCTTCATTGCGCCTTCGGTTGCCTCAGCACCGCTGTTGGTAAAATAAACACTGTTGAGTGAAGGCGGAAGGTGACTGGCAAGCAGTTTTGCGTAAGCCACCTGCGGCGTTTGTACAAGTTCGCCATACACCAAAAGGTGCATGTATTCCGCTGCCTGGTTTTGCACAGCCTTTACTACGGACGGGTGGCAATGCCCAACATTGCACACGCTAATACCGGCAATCAGATCGATGTACTCTTTGCCCTGCACATCCCACATTGTAGAACCACTGGCTTTTACTATTTCAAGCGCTAATGGTTCCGGAGATGTTTGTGCGATATGCTGCAAAAAAAGTTGGCGATTGGTCATGGTGAAGTTGACAGGTGACGGTTGACAGATGACAGTAAGGTGGGCGCAAATTAATCTATCCTGCTGAGATGTTAGATGACAGATGACTGTTGACGGCTGACAGACCCAGTGCTATACAGGTCTATTTAAATTTGAAAGCAGCATATTTTATTTGTTCATTAATTTGTTGAACAATTTGTTCGTTGGAGATACAACCATCAACAGCCAACGACTAACAGCCAACCAAACCAATCACCGTCAACCGTCAACTCAAAACCATGGCACTCATACTTCCCGTTAATAACATGGCGCCAAAGTTTGGCAATAAATGTTTTATTGCGCCCAATGCTACCATTGTGGGCGATGTAATTTTGGGTGATGAATGCAGTGTATGGTTCAACGCTGTTTTAAGGGGAGATGTGAACTCTATAAAAATGGGCAACTGTGTAAACGTACAGGACGGCGCTGTAATTCATTGCACTTACCAGAAGAATGCAGCAGAGATCGGTAACAATGTGTCCATTGGTCATAACGCAATTGTTCACGGTTGCACCTTACACGATAATGTATTGATTGGAATGGGCGCAATTATAATGGACCGTTGCATTGTTCACAGCAACTCCATTATTGCTGCTGGTGCCGTTGTTCTCGAAGGGACCATTGTAGAGCCGGGAAGTATTTATGCTGGCGTTCCGGCAAAGAAAGTAAAAGATATTTCTGAAGAATTAATTAGCGGGCAGATAGACAGGATTGCAGTTAATTATATAAAATATGCTTCCTGGTTCAGCCACATAAATGCCGCTGTTGAAAAATAATAATTGTTTTGTTTCGTTATAGCCAACACGTTAACCAGCAGACACAGCCAAGGTATGACCAAGAAAGTAGCCATCTTATTGTTAAAGCAAGGATCAATTATCTTTTTATGAAAACATTTTTAGTCTTTGTCATTGTTTTTGTTTGTGCATGTGCACTCACTTGCTGCGCCGTAAAAAAAGGGTGCCCCAGCGATGGAAGGAATGTGGGCGCTGAAAAACTTTTAAGCGGCGATCCAAAAGCAATGAAAGATGTGAAAAAGGCGAAGAAATTCAGAGGCGGTGGGTTTTACTAACGAGAAAAAATATCCATTATATGAGCTACCAATTAACCAATTCATCCGGCACTGTAGAAGCGGTGATAGACTACAATTTCGGTATGAAAAAATTTTACAGCATAGCCAATATGCTTGCCAATGAGCTTAGAATAAAATTTACGGGCAAGCAGGACGATTTTGATACCATAGACTGGGATTTTAAATACAAAGGACATCTGCTGAAGCTGCATTACAACATCTACAATGGAGTTTCCATTTGCCCCACTAACATTAAGGACAATGGCGCGGTAACCGAACTGGCTTTGTTACTGGAGAGAAAATACTTTTAGGTATAACGGAAGCCTAATAATTCTTATCATCCATCGTATCGAGAATGGTAAGGTAACTAACGTAACGATCTTCGTGAATATGCCCCTGGTTGAGGGCATTTTTTATTGCACAACCCGGCTCATTTATATGCATGCAATTGTTGAACTGGCAATCATTCAGCCTTTCCCGCATTTCCGGAAAGTAGTGCGATAATTCCTGCTTACTGATATCCACCAATCCAAACTCTCTTACACCTGGTGTATCAATGATCTTACCGTTAATAGGCAGGTCAAACATTTCGGCAAATGTGGTGGTATGCAAACCCTTGCCACTCCAGCCACTTACTTCCTGAGTTCGCAATTTAAGGTCAGGAAAAATAGTGTTGATAAAGGTGGACTTGCCAACGCCGCTATGCCCGCTCATCAGCGTGATCTTATTATTCAGCATTTCCTTTATTTCTTCTGTGCCCTGTCCCGTAACCATGCTGGTCAATACAACCCGGTAGCCAATCGTCTCATAAATGCTTTTTACAGTTTCAAACTTTTCCAATTCTTTCTTCCTGTAAACATCGGCTTTATTAAATACTACGATGGCAGGTATGTGGTAGGCTTCCGATGTCACCAAAAAACGATCGATAAAACCCTGCGATGTTTTCGGATCTTTCAATGTTGCAAACAGCAAGGTTTGATCGAGGTTAGAAGCAACAATGTGATGATGATGTTTGTTGTGTGGTGACACGCGGGCTATGTAATTCTTCCGGTCATATATCTCTGAGATGATAGTATTGTCTTCCCCTCCCTCCGCTTGCATTTCAACATAATCGCCCACAGCAATGGGATTGGTTGAAGTAATGCCATCTATTTTTAAGATACCGCGAATGCGTGCATTATACATTTTCCCGGCTTCAGATTTTGCTACGTACCAACTACCTGTTGATTTATAGATGAGCGCTTTCATAATTGCGAAGATAGGCAGGTTGGGAGTTGAGAATTTGCAGTTTCGGGTTGGGAGTTTCGGGTTTGAAGTTTGACGTTTGGCGTTCAGCGTTCTAACGTTAGTACTTGGTATTTGGATATCCTGGAATACAATATCTGGTGCCATCAACCAACAAACAACAACCAACTATTCTTTAAGGAAACTTTTTGAAGACAGTGTAACTGAGCAAAATTTCCAGTAACAGGAAACCCAGTGCAATCAATACAAGCGGTAAAAACTCTTCTGTATACCGGTTGTACGCGGTGATCTTTACCTTTGATTTTTCAAGCTTGTTAATGCTTGCATAGATACGTTGTAACGCTTCCTTATCTATAGCCTGGTAATATTGCCCGCCGGTTTGCTGCGAAATATTTTTCAATAATTTCTCATTAAACTCGAGCCGCTTTTTATTATTCACTTTACCAAAGGGTGTTTCTACCTGCTCGTTCAACTCTCTTTCGGAACCCACGCCAACGGCGTATATTTTTATTCCATACAACTTCGCCATTTCGGTAGCTATATCGGGGGGAATGACACCGCCAAAATCAACACCGTCGGTTAATAAAATAATGACCTTACTTTTTGATTTTACATTTTTCAACCGGTCTATACTTGTTGCGAGCCCTGAGCCAATAGCTGTTCCATCCTCTTCTAAAAAACCACTTTGAATAATGTTTATCTGCGATTGCACGGCCTCTATATCGGTGGTGATGGGGCATAGCGTAAAACTCTTACCACTAAAAATCACAATACCTATCCGGTCGCCCGTGCGGCCGGCTACAAATGTACGGGCAACATCTTTTGAAGCCTCCAGCCTGTTGGGTACAAAATCCTTTTCTGTCATGCTTCCACTAATATCGAAACAAAGCACTATGTCAATGCCCTCGCCCTCTGTATTTTCTTCGGTGAACTTATGCTGTGGACGTGCAAGTGCTACAATGAGGCATGCCAAAGCAAGGCAGCGAAGTATGATTACAAAGGATCCAAAAAGTGTTCGGTAACTGCGAACCTGCGAAATGAAATGTGTAGTGGTCACCAGCATAGAACCCTGCCGCTTCATTGTTTTCCCATTGTTCCAAAAAAGCAATGCCGGTATCAGCAGCAAAAAGCCAAGTACCCAGGGGTAGACAAAATTTATATTTTGAAACCAGCTATACAGCACTTGTTTTAGTTTGGTTGGAAATATTTTTTATTGCAAATGACGATTCCCTAATCATATTTTTTGCAATAGATACAGCTTGTTCATTATCGGCAGAAGGCGGCAAATACTTGGCAAATTTTACCGTGTCGGCCAAACGCAGCAATTGAAAAAAGGCGGTTTTGGTATCGTGTTCAGCCGGAAGCGATTTCAGTTCCAGCATCCACTCGTCTGTTGTTTGCTGTAACGACAAGCCGTGAAACTGCAGGTAAAAAAACTGTCGTGAAATAGCTGTTATCCGCTGGTAATGTTCCTTCACACCATCTTTTGTTGTAAGCCCTTCTTTATTCAGCTTATCCAATTCTGCCATCGCCCATTCTAACGGTGAAAGGTTGCTTTGCACCACGGGCTTTGCAATAGCATGTCGTTTTTTTGCGGAGGCTAATTTATAAATTGCAATTAGTGAAATGAGTGAAAGCGCAATGATCAATCCTATCACCAGGGGTGAATTCTTTTCCTTCACTTCCAGTATTTCTTTTATGTCGTGATAATCTTTCAACTGCGATACATCTACCGGCAAAACTTCTATCGGTATGGGTTTAGTGGTTTGGGTGATGTTTTGGTTGTTGCTCCTTTCGGTCAATACAATCGATAAAGAGGGAATTTCCCACGAACCGCTATCGAATGATGTAACCGTAATTTTTTGTGCGAACGTATAAGCACCATTCACTTCGATGGTATCTATTTTTGATCGTTCAATCACTTCAAGATGATTAATAGTATCAGGCATATTGAACCAAACTGAAATTGCTTTGCCCGCTACCTCCAAACCCGAAACTTTCAATTCTAAAGTGAACTGCTCTCCTATGGAAATCTTATCCCTGTCTACCTGCGTTATAATGCTTTGCGCAAAAGAGGGTGCAATGAAGAATGCTGCAAACACTAAAGCGAGTACGATATTTTTTGACCTGCTGTTCACTTACGCTCTGCGGATAAAAAATTGTTGAAGAAGTTTTACATAGTCTTGCCCGGTGGCTACCTGCAACAGGTCGGCACCGGCTTTTTTAAAGGCCGATTTTGCATCCGTTAAAATTTGATTGTATTGCTGGCTGTACTTATGCCTTGTATAAACATCATTGGTATCAAGCAGTACCATCCTGCCCGTTTCCGCATCCATCACCTGAAGCAAACCTACTTTGGGCAGGTTCTCATCGCGCTGATCATACACCTGTACACCAATCACGTCGTGGCGTTTTGCAGCTACACGTAAGGCATCCTGGTAATTGGCATCGGCAAAGTCGCTCAGTATAAATGCAATGCTTTTGTGGCGGGTTACACTGTTTAAAAAATGCAGGGCAGTGTGTATGCTGGTGTCTGCAGCGTGCGGTTTATAACTCAGCATTTCGCGCACCATAAACAGTACGTGATCCTTTCCTTTTTTGGCAGGTATAAATTTTTCCACCTTATGGCTAAAAAAAATAACACCCACCTTATCGTTGTTTGTGGTTGCCGAAAACGCAAGCACGGCGCACATTTCTGTTATGAGGTCTTTTTTATTCTGGCTGAATGTTCCAAACAAAGTACTGGCGCTCACATCAACCAACAGGTACACTGTTAGCTCTCTTTCTTCTTCAAACAACTTACTGTACGGGTGCCCCATGCGTGCCGAAACATTCCACTCAATAAAACGGATATCATCGCCCGCCTGGTACTCCCTCACCTCCTTAAACGACATTCCTCTTCCTTTAAAAGCAGTATGATACTCACCCGTAAACAGGTGGTTTGTGAGCTTCTTGCTTTTAATTTCGAGCGAACGAACTTTTTTTAAAATTTCTTCGGTGGTCATGGGGATAGTTTACAGATGACGGATGACAGTAAACATTACTTCAGATCGGTTCTCTCTTCGTAAGATTTTATTAGTCCATTAATGACTTTGTAACGATATAGATTTCTTTTACCAGTATTATACTTTTTTGCCAGGCTGCCAAACTTTTGTACAAGGTCATAACGCATATTAAATAATAAAGCTTATGTCTGTCAACTGTCAACCGTCATCTGTCAACCTTCTTAAGGTACATGTATCGTTTTCAATATATCGTCAATAATCTTTTCTGAAGTTATGTTTTCTGCTTCTGCCTCGTAGGTAAGACCAATGCGGTGGCGCATTACATCTTTACAAATTGCTTTTACATCATCGGGCATAACAAAACCACGCTTGTTCATAAATGCATGTGCTTTTGCAGCCAACGCAAGGTTGATGCTTGCCCGTGGTGAACCTCCATAACTTATCAGCGGCTTAAGTTTATCCAGCCGGTACTGGTCGGGGTACCGTGTAGCAAAAACAATATCTATAATATACTGCTCTACCTTTTCATCCATGTAAACCTGCCTTACCAATTCCCTTCCTACTAATATTTCGTGTGTGCTTACTACTTGTGTTACGTGCGGAATGGCCTGCCCCATTACCTGCTGGCGAATAATGCTCTGCTCTTCTTCCCTGTTGGGATATCCTACTACAACCTTCAGCATAAAACGGTCTACCTGTGCTTCGGGTAAACTATAAGTTCCTTCCTGGTCTATTGGGTTTTGGGTGGCCAGTACAAGGAAAGGTTCGTCGAGCTTATGCGTTGTATCGCCAATAGTTACCTGCCTTTCCTGCATGGCTTCCAGCAGGGCGCTTTGCACTTTTGCCGGGGCACGGTTAATTTCATCCGCCAAAATAAAATTGGCGAAAATGGGTCCCTTCCTTATCAGGAATTCATTTCGCTGCTGGTTATAGATCATCGTACCGATCACATCGGCAGGCAGCAGGTCGGGGGTAAATTGTATACGACTAAACTTTGCATGGATAGCCTGCGCCAGCGATTTAATGGTCAGGGTTTTTGCAAGCCCCGGTACACCTTCCAGTAACACGTGACCATTGCTTAACAAACCAATCATCAGCCGGTCAACCATATAAAGCTGCCCTACTACCACCTTGCTCAACTCGCTTCTCAACCTGTCTACAAACAAAGCAGCGTGTTGAATTTTTTCGTTTAGCAGTTTAATGTCTTCTGCTGTTTGCATGTAGTAAATTTATTGGGTGATGATTTAATTAGATGCCAACTGCTGGCAAATTCAATTTCAGATCCTTACTAAAAACCAAAATTTCTTTCGATGCCTTATCGCCCGACATGCCATATTTCCAGTTGGGAGCAATGGTATGGTAACCTTTATATAAACCCCTGATCTCCTCACAATCGTTGTACGATAACAGCCAGTTGTCCCTTTCTTTCAAAATGCGTGCTAATCCTTCATGATCAAAATCTTTATGTGCATTGCCCTTTCTTCCATACAACGAACTCTTGATAAGATATGGCGGATCGAGGTAGGCGAAGGTAACGGCATGTTGTTCTAATGATTCTTTAAAATCAGCCTTGTTCACTTTTATATTGGGATTATAATGATTGCGAATTCGTTCAATGGAACTGTAGGTAAACCGGGGATGCTGCGGCGACATACCTCCCGATAGGGTAGCCCCCGAAAATGAAGCGCGGTTCAGCACATAGTAAACGGCAGCCCTTTCCAGCCGGGTTGTAAAACTGGTTTGGCTGTGTTGCAATTCGTAAAATCTTTCTTTTTTTAAGGGGAGATATTTTTCCACCTCATTTGCCAGCGCCGAAGCATTTTCCGTAAGGCATTGCCAAAACTCTACCAGCGGGGTAAAAACATCATAACCCTTAACGATGGTACCTTTTGATGCTGCAAAGAGTTCAATGGATCCGCCGCCGAAAAAGGGAGAAAGTAGATGGGTAAGTCCCAGTGGAAAAAGTTGATGAATGAATGTTACCGCCCTGGTTTTTCCGCCCGGGTAACGTAAAGGAGATCGACTTGAAAATGGTTTTGAATTCGGTGATATTTTATGTTCCAAAAAACCGCTCCGCTGTTCATCTGCCATTTACCTGAAGAATTTCTCAAATATAGGTAATCAATTGAAGTTCGATAAGAACACGTACGTAGAAGATATTCTCTACACATAGAAACTTTAGAAAGATAGGTTTCACATATTTTTTCTATGTGCGCCTACTGTGATCGGTGATGCTATGCGGTAAACAAAAAAAGCAGGCAGGAACTTATATAATAGATTACAATGTAGTATGGTGGTTCGCCAGTTGGCGATTGCTGCTCATCCGTTCATCGTCGCGTTTTACTTTTTGCCAGTATTTGCGGGCAACCATCAGCATCCCAAAGCTTTCACCATCCTCCTTGCTTAAATGCTTGTGGTGCATTTTGTGCGCCCAACGCACGGTGCGAACAAACCGGTTATTGCTGCGGGTTAAAATTTTAAATCGCTGATGAATGATGATATCGTGAACCATGAAGTAAGCGAAACCATACAAGGCAATTCCAGCCCCAATAGAAACCAGCCAGTAAACTTCGTTTATTACACCAAACAAAATGGATAACCAACTTGGTACGGCGAAAATGATAAAGAATGCATCGTTTTTCTCAAAAAAGCCCGGTCCTTTTAAATGATGATCTTCATGCAAATACCAAAGCCATTTATGCATAACGTACTTATGGGTAAGCCATGCAACGCCCTCCATTAAACAAAAGGTGGTGAGGATGATGGCGATATAAAGTAACCAATTCATAATATTTTAATGCTCTTTTTCAGCTAAAAAATTATTGTTTCGACCACTCCTGCATTCGCGGAAACGCAATGCGGAACCACGAGGTGTATTTATGTGGATGGCTGTTAATAGTAGTGGCGATTTCTTCCATCGACTTGTAACAATAGTCTTTTACCTCTGCACTGTTTGGTAAAATATTTCCCTCATAATTACCTACAAATACATGGTCAAACTCGTGCTCTGTCAAACCATTTTCAAAAGGTGTTGTATAGGTAAAGTCGAACACTTTGGATAAACTGGTGGAAATGCCAAGTTCTTCATTTAACCGGCGATTGGCGGCAACTAAAGTTTGTTCTCCAGGACGTGGATGACTGCAACAGGCATTCGTCCACAAGCCACCACTATGATATTTTGATAATGCCCGTTGCTGCAATAACATTTCGCCGCGGCTATTGAAAATAAAAACACTGAATGCCCGATGCAACACCGCTTTATAATGCGCTTCCATTTTTTCCATTGTTCCAACTTCTTCATCCAGTTCGTTCACTAAAATCACTTTTTCTTGCATGGCGTAAAAATAAGATGGATTTGCTTACGCTATAAAATATTGAACTGACTTCTTACACCAGCTTTTGCCACTATCATTGCCTTACCATAATTAGGTATGCGGATGCGCTGTTCCATTATATACTGTGGCTGTACTTTTTTTATACGCCTGAACAACGACATGTAATATTTGTAGGCAACGTAAACTCCAAACCGCGCCTTCATGGGCAGCGATATAATGCCTGTATAAGCTTTATCAAAATCGCTCTGTATATCCGCCTCAATCTGCCTTTTGCTGGCTTCAGTAAAATTTCTGAAATCACAACCGGGGAAGTAAATCCGGTCGAGCCCCTCATAATCATTTTTTAAATCGCGTAAAAAGTTAACTTTTTGAAAAGCAGCGCCAAGGCTTTGTGCAGCGGGTTTTAGCGAAGCGTACAACTGGTAATCCCCTTCACAAAAAATATAAAGGCACATCAGGCCAACAACTTCTGCACTTCCATAAATATATTCATCGTAACCAGCCTTGTCGTACTTCGATTTATTGAGATCAAGCTCCATACTGTGAAAAAATGCGGCAATTAAATTCACATCGATGGAATATTCGTTCACTGTTTTTTGAAAGCTGTGCAGTATCGGGTTTAAACTGATGTTACGGTCGATGGCTTCAAATGTTTCCTGCTTAAATTGCCTTAGCAGTGCGTCTTTATCGTGGTCATGAAAAGTGTCCACAATCTCATCAGCGAAGCGTACAAAACCATAAATATTGTAAATAGGTGCACGAAGGTCTTTATGCAATAACCTGATGGCCGACGAAAAGGACGTACTGTACTTTTTTGTCGTTATCCTGCTGCATTGCTGGCTCACTTCATGAAAAAGATGCATCATAGCCTTTATGTTTTGATATTAGTTTTTGTAACAGGCATTCAATCTTTCCTCCTCATTCTTGTGTCACTCCCTTGTACCGTATCGCCAAATCAACTTCTGCCGCCAAATTCTTTTACAATCTCTTTTGCTGCCACTTCGCCGCTAATTAAGCTTGGCGGTACGCCCGGCCCTGGCACGGTTAACTGCCCGGCATAAAATAAATTGCTAACCTTCTTACTTTTAACAGACGGCTTTAAAATGGCCGTTTGCATAAGCGTATTCGCAAGCCCATATGCATTGCCTTTATAGGCATTGTACTCATTTACGAAATCGCTGTGGGCAAAGGTTTTTTTGTAAATAATATGTTCCGTTATTGATTGCCCGGTTAATTGTTCCATCCTTTCCACTATCATTTTGAAATACCGTTCTCTAAGCTCTTCGGTGTCATCTTTAAGACCCGCAGCCACCGGAATAAGAAAAAATAAATTTTCGCAACCTTGCGGCGCAACCGTACTATCGGTAACCGATGTGGCACTTACATAAAATAGCGGCGCTGACGGCCACCTTTTTGATTCATAAATTTCCCCACCATGCGCCCTGAACGAAACATCAAAGAACAAAGAATGGTGCAAAATGTTTTGCAGCTTTTTGTTTAGCCCAACATAATAAAGCAGGCATCCGGGTGCCATTACCCGTTTGTCCCAATACTCTTCATTGTAACTCCTGAATTTTTCCGGCAACAATTCGGTTTCTATAAAATGATAATCAGCAGCGCCTAATACAACTTCAGCTTCAAACTCGTTTGTATCAGTTATTACACTTGTTGCAACCCCGTTTTCTATTCCAATTTTTTCTACATTATGGTTGAACTGAAAATTCACACCAAGCGATAAAGCCAGCTCATACATTCCTTCAACTATTTTATACATGCCTCCGTTCGGGTACCAGGTTCCGCCTTTTATGTCTGCATAATTCATCAAGCTGTATAATGCAGGTGTATGTTCGGGCAAAGCACCTAAAAACAACACTGGAAACTCCATTAGTTCGCGCAGTTTGGGATGCTTAAAATATTTGGCTACATGTTTTTTCATGGAGCTAAAAACATCCAGCTTAAATATTCCTTTTACAAGGTCTTTATCTACAAATTCGGTTAGTGATCGCCCGGGTTTGTGTACCAGCTTATTGATACCAACATCGTATTTGTAAGCGGCTTCTGCTAAAAACTTATCCAGCATGGTTGCGCTTCCTTTTTCAATGGATTCAAAAACAACCCTTAAACTGTTGTAATCCGCAGGAATGTCCATCACCGCATCGGGGTAATAAATCCTGTACGACGGATCCAGTCTTTTAAGCTGATAATAGTTTGAAACCGATTTACCAAATTGGTTAAAAAAACGCTCAAACACATCGGGCATCCAATACCAGCTCGGGCCCATATCGAACGTGAAACCTTCCGCTTCAAATTTTCGCGCCCTGCCACCCGGAATAGAATGCTTTTCTAAAACAGTAACCCGCCAACCCTGTTTTGCCATAAAGCATGCAGCCGATAAGCCTGCAAAACCACTGCCTATAATTATAATTCGTTTTTGCACAATCACTTGAAAAGTAGACAATATATCAATAACGCTGTACCTGGGTTTTCAACAATTTGCGTGCAAAGTGTATCCTGCTCTTAATAGTTCCCAATGGTTCGTTTAAAAGGTTTGCTATTTCATGGTATTTGTAGCCATCAAAATAAAGGAGAAAGGGGTTGCGAAAAATTTCCGGCAGCTTATGAATTGACTCATTTATTTCCTTTTGCTTTATCCGGCTTTCGGCGGCGTTAACAGTTGCCGCCTGGTTCGAATCGAGCAAAAAATCGTTGGGTGAATTATCGAATACAGTGTTTTGTTTTGTTTTTTTCCTGTAATTATTAATAAACACGTTTCGCATAATGGAATAAAGCCATGCTTTAATATTGGTACCGACGTTGTATTTATCGGCATTGGCCAATGCCCTGTACAAGGTTTCCTGAAATAGATCCTGGGCAGTGTCTTGGTCGCGTGTAAGCGTAACTGCAAAAGGTTTTAAAAATTCAGAATAGCTAAGCAACAATTGGTTAAACTCCACAGCGATCATAATAAAGTGTTTAAGTATTACAACTCGAAGTTAAACAGTTTTCGCAGACCGTGAAATTTTTTTGTTTAATATTTGAACGGAATATTTAAAACAAAAAACCCGGACCGCAAACTATCATATACGATAGAATAAAGTTCAGGTTTTGAATGGGAAAAAAAATTGGCTTATTATAATGCGGCTAAAAACTCATTTACCTCCGCAAGCGATTTTTTAAGCGAAACATTTGCGGGAACCTGTTTTTTATGAAACTGGGTAAGCTGTCCAGAGATTACAAAGGGCACATTGCCAATTTTTGTATGTATGTTTTGAAGGTATCTCTCTAAGTTGAAATTATTAGCGGCAGAGGTAAGGTGTGTGTACAACAAGTCGGGCTTTTTTAGCGAAACGATGTAACCAATA
>JANPIA010000554.1:0-4624 GCA_031424735.1 Segetibacter sp. | reverse complement strand
CCAGGAAACTCACTTTAAAATCCTGCAAAAAATCAACGCCATCTGTTTCCTGATTGCTCAGCACTTCGCGTATTTGCCCAAACCATTTATCAAACCGGTCTTCATCGTTACTACCCTCTTTATACTTATAGTGAGCGGCCAAACCTTTTTCTGCAATTTCGTTCATACGCTTCGTACGTATTTGTACTTCCACCCATTTTCCCTGTGGTCCCATCACCGTTGTATGCAAAGCTTCATAACCGTTGCTTTTAGGATTGCTCAACCAATCGCGGAGTCGTTCCGGCGATGGGGTGTATTCATCGGTGATAATTGAATACACCTTCCAGCAATCCTCCTTCTCTCTCTCGGTGGGCGAACTTAAAATAATACGAATGGCAAACAGGTCGTACACCTCCTCAAACGATACCCCTTTCTTTTTCATTTTATTCCAGATGGAATGAATGCTTTTAGGTCGTCCATAAATTTCAAAACTAAAGTTCCCTCGGTCGAGTTTATCCTTAATAGGCCGGATGAATTCGTTGATGTACCTGCTGCGTTCGCGCCGTGTTTCTGCCAGTTTTTGGGCAATCTCTTTGTAAGTGTCTGGCTCCATGTATTTCATGGAGAGGTCTTCCAATTCGGTTTTAATATTATACAAACCCATGCGGTGTGCAAGTGGCGCATACACCCAAACCGTTTCGCTCGAAATCTTTAGTTGCTTTTCCCGCTTCATACTGTCCATGGTTCGCATGTTGTGTAAGCGGTCGGCAAGTTTTATCAGGATCACTCTCGGGTCATCAGTAAGCGTAAGTAATATCTTTTTAAAATTCTCCGCCTGCTGGCTGGTATTGGTATCAATTACGTTGGATATTTTGGTAAGTCCATCCACTATTTTCGAAATCTCGAATCCAAATTCTCTTTCTACATCTTCCAGTGTCAGGTCGGTATCTTCCACGGTATCGTGCAGCAATGCGCAAATGGTACTTCTAACGCCAAGACCTATCTCCTCAACGCAAATCATCGCCACAGCAATAGGGTGAATAATGTAAGGTTCCCCACTTTTACGGCGCATGGTTTTGTGCGCTTCCGCGGCCATTTCAAAGGAATGACGAACCAGTTCCTTGTCGCCTTTTTTTAATTTGGGGCGCAAAGCCCTTAGCAACGCCCGGTAATGGCGCAGTATTTCCTTCTTCTCCTGCTCTTCGGTTAAATTATATTTTGTTGTAACCGCCTGTTGTATAATTTCTTGTTCATCCATACATTTCAAATTTACGGAAACAACGGTTAGGGGCGGCGGCAACGGTTGCATTCACCATTAGGCAACCTGGCTATTACTCTTTGAAAGCGCTTCTTGCAAAAATTATCCCTGAGCAGGATCGCTAAAAAATGGTCTTTCCTGAGTTTCTATTTAATAGCCAGCAAGTGGTTGTAGGTAAACACTTTTTTCACAATGGCTTTGTATTGCTTTGCTGAGCCAAGCATGTTTTTATGCCTAACAGTTGATATAACACCGGTTAGGTGCAATAGTTTACTCAGCCATGCCCAGCGGGCACAGGTTTCTTCCAGGTTGCGGTACGATACCATCATGTTTTTCGTCACATCCTTTGATTCAAAAGATACAAACCCACTATTCAGCGCGTGGGAACGATGCTCTTCATAAGTATCCAAATCTGGTATTGCCCACGCATGAAAAATTTCCTTTAGTAAAGCCTCCCTTACTTCATCCAGCGGTCGTTCGGTTCTCAGGTTTTCACCAATTATAAGCCGCCCGCCAGGCTTCAACACACGATAAGCCTCTTTATAAAACAACGATTTATCTGCCGAGTGGCAAACACTCTCTATCGCCCAAACAACGTCCACACTATTGTTTTCAAAAGGCATATGATGGTAATCTGCCACCTCAAAATTTACATTTTCTATATTATTTAGGCTGATGTATTTCTGGAGCGTATCCACCTGTTTTTGAACCAACGTTAAGCCTGTTACCCTGGCATTACGGTGTTTTGCCAGCCACAACGACGAATGCCCCAACCCACAGCCTGCATCAATTACACGTTCACTCTCTTTTATTCCAGCCCAGTCTGCCATCACCTCGTTAGCGCGCTCCACCGCTTCATGGTGTCTGGTTGCTTTGTCATCATAATATCCAAAATGCAGCGCAGGTGTATTCTTTATTTTCCAGTTCCAAATAACACGGTATTCAAATTGTGTATCGGAGTAATATTTCTTGATAGCTTCCGTTCCAAGTGCAGACATACCCTGTTTTTTTGAATTGCAATGATAATAATAAAATGTTTGGTGTTGAACCTTGGGCAGAGCAGTTCGCATTGAAGGTGATCGGCTTTTTTAACAAACACGCAAAATATGAATTAATGAAAGCTTTTTGAATTATGGTGAAATCCCCTACTTTTGCTGCCCCGTTATAAATCACCTTTTATATAATTAAGTGATTTTTACAGGGGAAATGCGGATGTGGCGAAATTGGCAGACGCACTAGACTTAGGATCTAGCGCCGCAAGGCATGTAGGTTCGACCCCTATCATCCGCACTTTTTATTAGTTGATTGGTTACATAGTTGACAAGTTGATTATGACCTCCTGATTGCTGTTTAACCAATCAACTTTTCCAAGCATCAACTAAGCACTACACTATGGCTATCGTTTCCAGGGAGAATATTGGTTTATTAAATGACAAGATCACTGTCAAACTTTCAAAAGAAGATTATTTCCCCGCCTTTGAGCAATCGTTAAAGAAATACGCAAAAACCGCCAACATTCCTGGTTTTCGTAAGGGAATGGTACCTGCAGGTATGATTAAAAAAATGCATGGACCCAGTGTTTATTCCGATGAAATATTGAAAACAGTGGAGAAAGAACTCAATGGGTACATGAGCAAAGAGGAGTTGGATATTTTTGCCCAGCCATTACCATTGGAAAGCGATGTTCGTAGCCTTGATATGAATAACCCGGCTGACTATTCATTTGCTTTTGAAGTTGGTTTGAAACCAGCGGTGGATATAAATGTAAACGAACTCCAGGTAACTAACCATCGGGTGGAAATTACCGATGCAATGGTTGATGAAGAAATAGAGCGTTTAAAAATTCGCAACGGCAAAATGACCGAGCCAGAAGAAGTAGAAAGTGATGACAATGTTTTGAACTTGCAGTTTACCGAAGTGGATGCCGACGGCAACGAAGTAGAAGGTGGAATTAATAAAGGCAATTCATTGCTGGTTAAATATTTTAAACAAGATTTTCGCACCCGGTTAATGGGTAAGAAAAAAGATGAAACGCTGGTATTAACAGTAGCTGAAACTTTTGAAGAAAAAGAAAGAGAATGGATAGTTAGCGATCTTGGAATGGACAAAAACGATGCAACAGCGCTTAACAAAACCTTCAAGGTTACTATTACCAAAGTTGGTTTAATTGAGAAGCCTGAAATGAATGAAGAATTTTTTAGCGCTGCATATCCTGCTAAAGACCTAATTAACGAAGATGATTTCCGCAAAGCGGTAAAGGAAGAGTTACAGTTTCAATGGGATGCGCAAAGCCGCAACCAGTTGCAGGACCATATCTATCATCAATTATTAGATAATATGAACATCGAATTCCCGGAAGCTTTCTTAAAACGTTGGATGAAGGAAGGTGGCGAAGAACCAAAAACAGATGAAGAGGTGGAAAAGGAATTCCCTTCGTTTGTTGGATCATTAAAGTGGACATTGATTAGCACCCAATTGATCAGTCAGCACGATATTAAAGTAGAACAGCATGAAATTAAAGATCATGCAAAACAGCAGATCATGAGTTATATGGGAGGACAGAGTTTAGATGAAGCTCCGTGGCTTGATAGTTATGCCGAGAGTATGTTAAAGGACAAGAAGTTTATAGAAAATACCTATTACCAACTTCAATCTGTAAAACTATTTAACCAGCTGGAGGGCAAGGTAAGAGTGATTGAGAAGAAAGTTACACCCGACGAATTGAACGCGATGCAACATCATCATGCGCATTAAAAAAACAGGGGTCAACCGCAAAACATAACGCAATGCCGGGCAACAGTCCGGCATTTTTATTTGCAATAAGCACGCTACCCTATGCTATTTTGTCGCATTTCAAAATTTGCATAGTATTTGAACTACCGCCTAAACCAATAACACAACAACCCTTATCTTCACTCATATAAAAACTATAGAATGAATTTTGGAAAAGAATTTGAGGATTATGCCGTAAAACACCGTGGCATCAGCAGTGCTACACTACACAATTTTCAGCAACACCAGGTTACAAACCTTACCCCATACATCATTGAAGAAAGACCTTTGAACGTTGCCAGTATGGATGTTTTCAGCAGGTTGATGATGGACCGGATTATTTTTATGGGTGAGGGTATTAACGATTACGTTGCCAACATTGTAACTGCACAATTGCTTTTTTTAGAAAGCACCGATCGCACCCGCGATATACAGATGTACATTAACAGCCCCGGTGGAAGTGTATATGCAGGTTTAGGCATTTACGATACTATGCAATTTATTGGACCCGATATTTCAACTATTTGTACGGGTATGGCTGCAAGCATGGGTGCTGTATTAATGTGCGCAGGCGTTAAAGGAAAACGCACGGCACTTAAACACAGCCGTGTTATG
>JANPIA010000553.1:0-2114 GCA_031424735.1 Segetibacter sp. | reverse complement strand
TGTAAATCCAGAATATCTTTCAGCGATGCAGTAGCATATAAATGCAGGTCCGTTTCTCTTCCCAATAAGCCCATGCTGGTTAATAGTCCTATCAAACCAAAATAATGGTCGCCATGCAGGTGCGATATAAAAATGTGGTTGATGCGGCTTCGTCTGATCTTATAACGTGCAAGTTGCATTTGGGTGCCTTCGCCACAATCTATCAAAAACTGGTGTTGGTCCAACGTAACCACCTGCGCAGTGGGGTGCCGGTCGTATGCCGGCAATGCAGAATTGTTGCCTAAAATGGTTACTCCAAACATGCGCTTTAAATGAATAGTGGTTATCGTTCAAAGATATTGTGAAATAATACAATAAACGTTTAGGTAAAAAGCTGCTTAAAATACCATGTGTACAAGAGTACGACGCAACGAAGTTGCCATGAAAATTTAATGCTGGTAACAAAATCATTTCTCACCATGACTGTTAAACTCTATGTCATCATCCTCCATCAGTTCCCTTTCAATTTCTTCCATCTGAACAATATCCCATGCTTCGCTTTCAGTAGGTGTAATGTTCATGGTTTCCAACAATTCCCAGTTATCAAGTTGTGTTTCTACGGCTGCCTGCATTTCACAAATCACAAACGATGCATCATGCTCATAAAAATGTTGCTGTAACCTGCATAATTCTTCAGCGGCAGTTTGTTCTATTTCTGTTGTGCCGGGTAGTTTAAGCACTACGTTTTTTATATCTTTATCAAGTTGTTCTGTAGCAAGAGCGGAAAGTTCCGCTGCTATATTGGCAGAGAGATTTCCATCATTCAGCGTTATAACATGAAATTTCTCTTTGGTATCAATTTTGACCTCCATTATCTTAAATTTTGATTAACACGGTGTGTATAAACGCACGCAACTAACCACCAAATTTATTCGTTATTATTGTATAAGTAACTTAAACATCATGGATAATAATTTTTCAGCCCAGGTAAAGGAGATCATATCGTTCAGCAGGGAAGAGGCTTTAAGGTTGGGTAATGATTTTATTGGAACCGAACATTTGCTGCTTGGACTGATACGTGAAGGAGAGAACACTGCCATCCGCATACTTAAAACTTTAAACGTAGACCTGTATGAATTGCGCAAAGAAGTAGAACTCGCGGTAAAAGATAAAACCGGAAAGAACATTGCCAACATCAACAGCTTGCCCCTTACAAAACAGGCTGAAAAAGTAATTAGGGTTACAGTATTAGAAGCAAAGGCGTTGAAGAGTCCTTTGGTTGAAACAGAACACCTCATGCTTTCTATTTTAAAAAACAAAGAGAATATTGCCACCCAAATTTTAAATCAGTTTGATGTGGATTATGATATTTTCAGAAACGAATTAGGAATGGTAAGAAGCAACGAACCTCGCAGTGAATATACGGAGGATAACGATGATGATTTTGATGATGAAAAAAGAAGTTATTCAGGCCAGCAAAAATCGAAGCAGCAAACAAACGCTAAAAGCAAAACGCCCGTACTGGATAACTTTGGACGCGACATAACCAAGCTTGCAGAAAGTGGTTCGTTAGACCCTATTGTTGGCAGGGAGAAAGAGATTGAAAGGGTTAGCCAGATATTAAGTCGGCGTAAAAAGAATAATCCCATTTTAATAGGCGAACCAGGTGTGGGTAAAACCGCCATTGTTGAAGGTCTCGCCCTGCGTATTGTACAACGCAAAGTAAGCAGGGTATTGTTTGATAAAAGAGTTATTAGCTTGGACCTTGCAGCCCTTGTTGCAGGTACCAAATATCGTGGACAGTTTGAGGAGAGAATGAAAGCGATCATGAATGAACTGGAAAAGAACCGCGATGTGATTTTGTTTATTGATGAGATACATACTATAGTTGGTGCAGGCGGCGCAAGCGGTTCGCTGGATGCATCTAACATTTTCAAGCCAGCACTTGCCCGGGGCGAACTGCAATGCATAGGCGCATCTACACTGGATGAATACAGGATGTACATAGAGAAAGACGGAGCGCTCGATCGTCGCTTCCAAAAGGTAATGGTAGATCCTCCATCTGTTGAAGAGACCATTCAAATTCTTACAAACATTCAAAGCAAATACGAAGATTATCACAGTGTGTCTTATTC
>JANPIA010000552.1:0-2382 GCA_031424735.1 Segetibacter sp. | reverse complement strand
CTGGAGAAAGAGTTGAACAATGTGTTTGCAAAAGATGCTTTGAAAAGACTGGGTGGCTGGGTAGTAAAATTTAAAGGGATGAAGGTTAAGTTTAAAGCTTTTGAAGAACCGGGCAAACGTGTACAGAGTATCCGCATTCAGGGTCAACCTGTGGAAAACGATAAGCTGTATTCGATATGTGCCTGCGAACGTGAAGGTGACCCGGATAACGTTTTATGCAGGATGGTCAACGTTCAACAGGCAGCCAATACTCCATTCAGTTTGCACCAGGTGCTTAAAGAATATTTAAATATCCATTCGCCTGTTACACCATCGCCTGAAGAAAATGCCATTATTCTGGATGCTCCTGCCACCCTGCTCACTCAGGTGTCGGGTGTTGATTACCAGTTTGTATAATTCAATAGGTAACGTTAACTGGTTTTAAAATATCAACCCCCCGGGCGTCAAGTTGATCAAACATCAACATCTTCTGCTTCATGCAAATGAAAACGGAAGATCCTGGAATTAAATCCGGGATGACGTCAATTTTTTTACCCAGGTTGAACAACTATGTCTATTTGGCCATAGTTTAGGGCAGGTGTTTTATTGGGGCCTTGACGGGGGCATGTCCCGGGCCATTATTTGCACAGGTTGGCACCGGTGCGGTGGCGATACTTGTTGTAATTTTAAGTGCAATTGCGGGCACGTGGTTTTATGGTTTAACCAGGGAGCGGTTACCTCACTAATTTTAAGGCGTCAAACTCGTATTTATACAGTAACATTACTATCAATCTAAAAAAATTTATAAATGAAAAAGCTTAGAGCGGTCTTTGTAGCAATCCTGGTTTTTGCTAATGTAAATGCACAGGGTAAACAGTATAAAATTGTTTATGATTTTGCCAGCGGCGATACTGCCGATCAAAGTGTAGTTATCAGACAGATTAATAATGTGCTGCGTAATTCGCCGGGTAGCAATGTTGAAGTGGTGTTTCATGGTAAAGCCATTTATAACCTGGTAAAAAGTACCACAGCTTTTAAAGACAAACTTGACGATCTTGTAAATAACAAAGGAGTTATACTGGCTGCCTGCAACAATTCAATGATCCGTTATAACATTACAAAAGAAGAACTGATACCATCCGCTATTGTAGTGCCGGTAGCCATAATTGAACTGGCAGAAAAACAGGAAAAAGGATGGAGCTATATAAGGGCCGGGCATTAAGTGTGTATCATTAAGAAACAATGCCACGAATGCACGAATGATGATTGAATTTTATTCGTGCATTAGTAGCAATTTATAAACTCTTCCCAGCTACGTTTTTATTCGTGCATTCGTGGCAATATTTTATTACCTAGTACATCCAAATTGATATGGCAACTCACAAACCAACCTTCTTTGTTATAATATTTACGCTGGCTGTTTTCGGTTTTGCCACCGCAAGTGCACAGCAAACCAGCAAAGTAGGCAATGGTCAAATGCCAGCAATGGTAATTGATGCAGAGGGTGTGTTGAACGTTGTTTATGGTCATGATGACAGCCTGTGGTTTTCAAGCTCATCCGATAAAGGCGGCACTTTTTCTTCCCCTAAATTAATAACCATTTTACCAGGTTTAAACTCCTCGCATACAAGGGGGCCTCAAATAGCCACTACTGCCAATGGCCTTGTTGTAACAGCCGCAAACAATCAAGGAAATATTTTTAGCTATACTAAAGGTCCACAGCAATGGACACGTGCTGCAAGGGTAAATGATGCAGATACCATAGCAAAGGAAGGACTCATGAGTTTAAGTGCCGATAAACAAAATGCGTTTGCCGTTTGGCTGGATCTACGGGGTAACAGGCGTAACAAAATTTATGGTGCTGCCTCTTTTGATGGTGGTAAAACATGGTCGAAAAACATACCTGTGTACATCTCTCCCGAAAAAACGGTTTGCGAGTGCTGCAAGCCATCTGTATTGGTAAGCGGCAATAAGGTGTATGTAATGTTTCGCAACTTTTTAGAGGGTAACCGTAACCTATACCTCATCAGTTCTAACGATATGGGGGTGCATTGGAGCAAAGCAGAAAAATTAGGCACCGGTAACTGGAAGTTAAATGGCTGCCCGATGGATGGTGGTGGCCTGGCTATGACTGGTGCTGGTGAATTAATAACCATTTGGAGAAGAGAAAGTAAAATTTTTACGGCTTCACCCGGTAAACCGGAGCAATTAATGGGCGAAGGCAAAGGTTGTATTATTGATGCCGCCAGCGGTAAGCAATTTTTTGCATGGATTGAAAATGGAGATATAGTAATTACCGATGGCAATGCCACGAAAAAAGTACCTGGTAAAGGCACCCAGCCAATCATTAAAATATTAGATGAAACCCACGTTGTTTGTGTATATACAAAAGATGAACAGGTA
>JANPIA010000551.1:0-5921 GCA_031424735.1 Segetibacter sp. | reverse complement strand
CGTAGCCATCCATCAGGTTTTCGTAATCGAGCGTTTCACTTTCTTCAATCAATGGAAAAATAATGTAAGCCTGACGGCACTTGTCAATTTCCGACCTGATGAAATCCATTACCCTAACCCGGTGCATTTCGTTGCGGTGTACCGTTGTTACCGGGTGACGGCCCGGAGGCAGTTCATCCATCACGCTGTAATCAAGATCGCCGTAGGCCGTCATTGCCAGTGTTCGCGGTATAGGCGTTGCCGTCATCACCAGCACATGTGGATGGATGGCTGCTTTTGCCCAAAGCTTTGCGCGCTGCGCTACACCAAACTTGTGTTGCTCATCTACAATTGCCAACCCGAGGTTTTTAAATTTAACCGGGTCTTCAATTAGCGCATGTGTACCCGTTATCATATGCAAATAGCCATCTTCCAGTTGTTTCAATATCTCCCTTCGCTCCGCTGCCTTGGTGCTGCCGGTAAGTAAGCGAATGTTTACCGGCATGTCATTTAAAAGATGCGTTAAACTGGTAAAGTGTTGGGTGGCTAAAATTTCTGTTGGCGCCATCAGGCAACTTTGAAAGCCATTATCGGCAGCAAGCAGCATGGTTAAGAGGGCAACAATGGTTTTTCCGCTGCCTACGTCGCCCTGCAAAAGCCGGTTCATTTGCCTGCCTCTTTGCGTATCTGTCCTAATTTCTTTTAGTACCCTTTTTTGCGCACCGGTCAATTCAAAAGGCAGATATTTTTTGTAGAAAGTATTGAAGTATTCTCCCACGGTTTCAAATAATACGCCTTTGCTGTGGCGATGGCGTTGAAGGCGGGTTAAGCCAAGCCGAACCTGTGCTATAAAGAACTCTTCGAATTTTAAGCGGTGCAATGCAAGTTCAAATTCGTTGGCCGATTTTGGAAAATGGATGGTTGTGTATGCCTGGAACCGGCCAATAAATTTTTTTCGTTGAAGAACGGCATCTGGTATGTTTTCCTGGATGTCTTTTGGTGAAAGTAATCCCATTAAAACCTGGGTAAGTTTTCCTATTTGCTTACCGTTTAAACCGCGGGCTTTTAATTTTTCTGTTGTTGGATAAACAGGATCAAGATGACTTTTACCATCTGCGAGAGCCGGTACAAATTGTTCAACATCGGGGTGGGTAAGCTGCGCCCTGCCATTGAAGAAACTGATTTTTCCAAAAACGAGGTAGCGTTCGCCGGGCTTTATATTTTTTTCAACCCAATGTATACCCTGGAACCAGCACAATTCAACGCTGCCGGTTTTATCGCGCAATTGAGCAACCAGCCGCTTACTTCGTTTTTCACCCAAAATTTCCATGTGCTCTATTACACCAACCACCTGTATATAATCGCTTGCCGGGTTAATGTCGGCAATTTTGTTAACGGCGGTTCTATCTATATGGCGGAGAGGAAAATGTTCAAGCAGATCGCCAAAGGTGAAAATGCCCAGTTCCTTTTTTAGCAGCTCGCCTTTGAGCGGACCTACGCCCTTGAGATATTCAATCGGGCTATCTAATATGGAGGGCGAAGGACTGATGTTTTTTTGTAAAAATAAGGAACGGACTATCGAATGCGTTGGATTGCTTCGGTTTTGTGTGTACGGATGAAGGTTAGGTAATAATCGTTTTTAAAAATGAAAGGATAAAAACTGCTTTAACTTAATTCACAATCAGCACGGGTATATCCAGCTTATGCCGAACCTTCTCAACGGTTTCACCATACAGGTAATCCCTGATACCGCTGTGGCGATGCGCTCCCATTACCAGCATATCCGCATTGCCTTCCTTTACAATTCGTACGATCTCTTTTATCCGGTTTTTATATCCCAATTGACCTTCAACCACAAAGCCCAACGTTCGCAACTGGTCAACATACGATTCCATATGCCGCTTATCATCCCGCGTTTCAAAATCATCCGATACTTCGCCCAGTACTCGTGCAGAGGCGCTCTCTACAATATGGATAAGCACAAACCTGGTCGATTTATTTCCCTGCGATAATGCATTCGCTATAAGCTTTTCATCGTTGTTGCTAAAATCGAGCGCAATGGCTATGGAGTTAACTTTTGGTATATCGAAATGCTGTAGTTGCTGTGCCTCGCCATGTAGTCTGAGTGTATCCTTTTTATGTTTGTTTTTCCAAATGGGTAACACTGTCATCAACACAAATAAAATAAAAAACAAAATTGCAGCGGTAATTATTACCACTTTCCAAACCAATAAACCATCGCTTTCAAATACCTCCATTATTTCGTTGCTTACCATCCGAACGTTTAGGTAAATGAGCACCATGGCTATTACCCAGGCTACTATTCTCGTTGGCCACTTAATGGCAAAATCGCCCATTGTTTTTTTATCGCTTACAAAATGTATCAGGGGTATAATGGCAAAGCCAAGTTGTAAGCTCAGCACCACCTGGCTAAACACCAGCAGGCTGTCTACTTTTTCTTCGCCCATAATAACAATCACCAGCACAGCGGGAATGATGGCGAGCAACCGTGTTATCAGGCGGCGTATCCAGGGATTAATGCGAAGGTTAAGGTAACCTTCCATTACAATTTGGCCTGCAAGCGTACCGGTAATCGTGCTGCTTTGTCCAGCCGCTATAAGGGCGATGGCAAATAGGGCCGGTGCAATTTTGTTGCCCAGAAAAGAGGGGAGTAGCCGGTGCGCTTCTTTCAATTCAACCACCTCAACACCTGCTTTATAAAATACCGAGGCGGCTAAAATAAGGATGGCGGCATTTACAAAGAACGCGGCATTTAACGCAATAGTGCTGTCAATCCGATTGTAGCGCAACGCCTGTTTTATAGCGGCAGGTGTGTTGGCAATTTTACGGGTTTGCACCAGCGCGGAGTGCAAGTATAAGTTGTGCGGCATTACCGTTGCGCCAATAATACCAATGGCAATGTACAAAGCCTCATTGTTAGGTATGGATGGGATGAATCCTTTCATCACTTCGCCTAATTGCGGCTGGGCAAAAAACATTTGCGCAAGAAAGGAAAACCCGATAATTGCCACCAATGCAATAATGAATGCTTCCATTTTACGCATACCGAGGCGTTGCAGGTAAAGCAATAAAAATGTATCGAGCACGGTAATGGTAACACCCCATATTAATGGGATGCCCGTAAGTAACTGTATGCCTATGGCCATACCAAGTACCTCTGCCAAATCGCAGGCGGCAATGGCCAACTCTGCTAATATATACAAAGCAAAGTTTACTACCGGCGGGTATACCTCCCGGTTTGCCTGTGCAAGATCGCGGCGGCGAACAATGCCCAACCGTGCACTTAAACCTTGTAGCAATAAGGCCATCAGGTTACTCATAAGTAAAACCCAAATCAATGCATAGCCAAACTTAGCACCGCCGGCAAGATCGGTAGCCCAGTTACCGGGGTCCATGTATCCCACACTTACGAGGTAAGCAGGACCCATATAGGCAAGCAGTCTTCTCCAACCTCTCTTCGGTTTTGTTACATCTATGCTTTCATGTACCTCGCTTAAGGAGGCTTCAGAATTTGTTCGTCCATTCATACATTATAATGGTTTTACAAATAGCGTATGGGCTAATTGCTGACTGATAGTAAAGGGGGGTACATTCTTCACCTTGATTTCCAGTGAGTGATCAAAGGAAAACTTTCGTCTCACTTCCAGTTTTGTTCCAATGCTGATGCTGCGATGGCGGAGTAATTCAAGCAACTCGGTGGACTGGCTGCCGACAGCGCTTACTTCGGCTATGTGGTTAATTTCCAGGTCGGTCAGGTTAATTTGTTTGCTCTCTTCCATTTTGCCATTTACATCGGGGATGGGGTCGCCGTGAGGATCAAACTTCGGGTGCTTCAAAAACAGGTCGAGTCTTTCTACTAATGTTTTACTGCTAATGTGTTCGAGTTGTTCGGCTATCTCATGCACCTCATCCCAGCCAAACTGTAGGGTATGCACTAAAAAGTATTCCCAAAGGCGGTGTTTGCGTACAACTGCCAGTGCAAGTTTTTTTCCTTCGGGGCTGAGTTTGAAGCCCTGGTATTTCTCGTAATGAAGCAGTTTTTTTGTTTTGAGCTTTTTAAGCATATCGGTAACCGAAGCGGCTTTAGTTTTCAGTTCGGCTGCCAGTTCGTTGGTGGTTACCATGCCATCGTGCTGTTGCAGGTGATAGATCGCCTTTATGTAATTCTCTTCGCTGGATGAGAAATTCATTTGTATAAAATTAAAATTTAGACAAATCTAAAATAATATTTCAGATGGAACTAAAAAGGTGACAGCCGATTGGGTTAGCCATCTTTCGCAACTGTTTCTAATTATATTTATTACTCTATTTTTATCCATTATAATAAACCACCACCATGAGGAATTGCCTGCTGCTTTTACTAATGACTGCTATTTTGTTTTCGTGTAAGAATAAAAAAAAGTCGCTGGCAGGAGATGAAAAAGTAGAGATGGCAGATTTTGTAGAGGCATTCCCCACTGTTAAATTGCCCTACACCATTACAGATACCTCGTTTGATTTGCCCTCTGTTGCGGATACTATTGCCCATGGTGCATTCACCCAAATAATACCCGATACCGTATTGAACAATCCTTTTGGAACCGACCGGAAAATTACAATAGAACCCATTGGAAAATTTGGGGAGAAAGGCAAGGAGGCCTACCTGGTTGCCAGGGTAAAATCCAGGGCAAAATCGGCTATTTATCTTTTAGTGCTGAATAAGAAGAACGCTTTTGCGGCTTCTATGCCGCTCATCATCCCTGATAAGAATACTGATATAGTTGAAAGCGCTACCATTGACAGTCGCTTAAATATATCTATCCAAAAAAATTATACTAAGAACGATGAAGCATTGTACAGGCGAACAATATATGCTTACAATAATGTGGGCATTTTTTCTATTGTAATGACGGAGACCAACGATCAAAGTGGTGTTGCCAATAACATTAATAATGCCCTTGATACCTTGCCTGCTAAAAACAAATACAGTGGTGATTATACTAAATCGGCTAAAAACTTTTTAACCATACGCGACGGCGGAAACGCTGACAGCTACTTGTTTTTTGTGCATTTTGAAAATGAAGAAGGGGAACCCTGCAATGGTGAACTGAAGGGTGAATTTATTTTATCAACGCCTACATCAGCAGTGTTTAAAGAGAATGATACGCCCTGCATAATTGATTTTGTTTTTACTGGTAACCAGGTTAAAGTAAAGGAACAGGGAAGCTGCGGAAGCCACCGTGGTATCACCTGTTTTTTTAACGATACCTATACCCGTAAAAAAGCGGCAAAGCCACAAAAAAAGGAAGTTAAACAAGTAAAGAAAAAGTAGTCAGGTTACCCATCTGCCTTCAACATTGCGTTTCGCAATAAACATTCAACTGCACAGAAAAAATTTTATGCTCTTTTTCTATTTTGAACAAAAAGTTCGTCCTCCTGTTCAAACCGGGGCAATAAATTGGTGCCCGTTCAGTTTTATTTATTTCCGTTTATCTTGCAGCCCTTCAAAACAATACAAAACTTATTATGAGCTTTAGAAATTTCAGTGTTCCTTATGAGATCAATGAACGCTACGCAACTAAAACTGCTTACTTCTCCATGGAGTTCGCTATACATCAGCCACTAAAAATATACAGTGGCGGCTTAGGCTTTCTTGCTGGTTCACACTTAAGAAGCGCTTATGAACTTCGCCAGAATTTAATTGGCATTGGTATACTGTGGAAGTATGGCTATTACGACCAGGCTCGTAACCCCGATCAAACTTTGCAGGTTACGTGGATGGAAAAAATATATAGCTATCTTGAAGATACGGGCATCAAATACCAGATAAATATTCACGATCACCCGGTTTGGATAAAAGTGTTTTACCTGAATCCGACCACCTTCAACAGCGCACCGCTTTTTCTATTGAGCACCGACTGTCCTGAAAACGATTATGTTTC
>JANPIA010000550.1:0-39439 GCA_031424735.1 Segetibacter sp. | reverse complement strand
AGATGGTGTTAGCCCGCGTGCGGTGGATCTTTTACCGATCTTTCAAACTGGTGTTCCTAACCTGCGCCCCTATCAACTTGCTACAGGTAAGCCTGCCAACAATCCGTTGGCTGCTGGTAAGCCATTCATCAACAACTTCCTTCCCACTTTTGGCGATATGTTGCGTTTAAACATGGCTGTACCGGTTACACCACGTATGATAAATGGTTCTCCCAATCCTGATTTCAGTTCACTCGGTTTAATTAAAGCGGCAGTGTTAGGGTTAACAGACTCAAGGTTTACATCCAGCGGAACCGCTCTTCAATTCATTCCTAATATGGATGGTTTCCCTAATGGAAGAAGGTTGGAAGATGATGTAACAACTATAGAACTGCAGGCAGTAGGTGGTGTGGTTTTGGCAGCAATTGGGCTATGGTACGATGATTACAATGGTTCGGGCAGCCCGGTTACTCCACAACTTCTAAATGTTTTGAATTTTAATGCGGGGGTTACTCAAAACGATACTTTGCTGAAAACCCAGTTTCCGTTTGTACAGGCACCATGGAGAGGATTTACGGGCAACCCATATGTTGGTCCGCGAAGCAACGATCCGTTACCGGTTAACTTCCTGAATTTTACAGCCGATAAAACGGGACAGAAAGTTACCCTGCGCTGGCAGGTAACCAACGAAGTAAACAACGATCATTACGATGTTGAGCAAAGTCTTGGTGGCGGCGTGTTTGTAAGCATTGGCACTGTAAAAGCTGCTGGCGGAAGTGGAGTAAATAATTATGAACTGCTTCATCCAAACCCATCTCTTTCCAAAACCAATTTTTACAGAATTAAGCAAGTTGATAAAGATGGCAAGTTTAGTTATTCACCTATCCGGCTGGTTAAGTTTACCAGTAAGAATTTAATTACCATCACACCAAATCCCGCAGTTGATTTTATCAGGGTGTTCTCCAACGAAAGCAACCTGAACATTCACTTGTTTGATGGAAGCGGAAGAAAGATGGCTACTAAAGTTCTTTCGGGCGGTACGGTGCAGTTCGATATTTCGAGAATGGCTAAAGGCGTTTACACCGTTGTTGCAGAAAGTAAAGGTGTAAAACTTGAAACCACTAAAATTGTTAAGCAATAGGTTGAGTGTAATGTTTCGTTTTTAGTGATAATATATACCCGGTAGTTTAATGACCGGGTATATTTATTTATAAACCATAAGCAAATGGGTTGTGCATTGTCATTTGCAGTTACCTTAGTTTGTCAAACCCCTTAACAAATGAAGAAGAAACAAATTTATATAGTGAGCATGGTAGTGTTGGTATTGGCGTTTGCAGCCATCGTTTATAATTACAGCAGAAAGGAGAAAGAAAAGGAAAATAAGGTCTACACCATTCTCGACCGTAAAGGTTCGGCAGCAGAAACCGCTGAATTTAAAGACGTGAAAAAAAGAGCGGATGATTTGCTGGCTGTTTTAAAGAACGATCCGAATGATATAAAAGCTGCCTTGAAATTAGCAGCGTTGTACATTCAGGAAGCACGGGAAAGTGGCAACAATATGTATTATGATATGGCCGCAATGAAGCAGGTGAATATGGTATTGAATACCGACCCTAATAACTTTAATGCCTTGGTGTTCAAATCCCTCATCTATCTTTCGCAACACCACTTTGCTGAAGGGTTGGCAACTGCACACCAGGCGCAAAAAATAAATCCCGCCAACGCATATGTATATGGCTTATTGGTTGATGGTAACGTAGAGATGGGTAATTACGATTCAGCGGTTTACAATGCTGATAAAATGGTTTCGATACGACCGGATCTTACTTCGTATTCCCGTGTATCGTATATGCGTGAAATATTTGGTGACTTGCCGGGAGCGATCAAGGCAATGACACTTGCCGTGGAAGCCGGTGGAAGGGGCGATGAACATACCGAATGGACAAGAACGCAACTGGGAAGTTTGTACGAAAAAACGGGCAATTATAAAAGTGCCGATAGTCTTTATGAAATATCGCTCGGCCTGCGTCCAACCTACCCCTATGCATTGGCGGGCCTTGCACGGGTTGCTCTTGCTAACAACAATGTGAAAAAAGCTATCAGTTATTACGAGCAGGCAGATTCAATTATTGCCGATAACGGCATACGCGAAGAGATGGTGGATGTTTACCGTTTAGATGGTCAAATCGGAAAAGCCGACGACCTTGCAAAAAAAATAATTGAGGAATTGGCTAAAGATTCAGAAGCCGGCGATAAGGATGAAGATATAGGGCACTATGCCGACCGGGAATTAGCCTACGCATATCTTAAAGTGAAGGATTACGATAAAGCGCTTACTCATGCTATGCTGGAGTACAATCGCCGACCGGATAACATTGACGTAAACGAAACGGTTGCATGGGTGTATTACGAAAAAGGGGATTATAACAAAGCATTGCCCTACATAAAAGCAGCCCTCAAAACCAACAGTAAAAACCCCGTACTTCTAAGCCGGGCCGGCTTAATTTATTACAAGGCAGGGCAGAAGGAAACTGCAAAAGCTATGTTGCAACAAGCAGTGGCTTCCAATGCTTATGTGGGCCAGGTACTTAAAGCTGAAACATTAACTGCTATGCAGAACTTGTGATATGCAACAACCGGATAAAAGGCAACTCAATTGGTGCGGACCGCTAACTATTACACTACTGCTACTTTTATTTGCAAATAGTTTGTTTGCACACACCGTTAACTATGCGTTGGAAAAAGCGCCTACGCAAGATGTAATTTGGTTTTATCTTAAACTCGGCTTTACCCACATTGTTCCGGAAGGGCTCGATCATATTTTGTTTGTGGTGGGTTTGTGTTTGCTTAGCCGTAGAGTGAAGATTATTTTATGGCAGGCAACTGCCTTTACAGTAGCGCACTCCATTACGCTGGCCATGAGCATGAAGAATTTGATTGTTGCACCCAGCGCAATTGTGGAACCTATCATTGCATTATCCATTTTATTTGTTGCGATAGAAAATTTGCTGCTTACCGAATTGAAGCCGTGGCGCATTATTTTGGTGTTCATATTTGGTTTAATACATGGGATGGGATTTGCAAGTTCTTTAAATGAGATCGGCTTACCCCGAAATAAGTTTCTCACATCCATACTATCGTTTAATATAGGGGTTGAGTTGGGCCAGATTTCCGTTATACTGGCTGTTTTCTTATTACTTGTTATACCGTTTGGTAAAACCAGCGTTTACCGTAAGTGGGTTGTTTTTCCGATATCGGTTTTAATCGCAGCCATCGCGCTTTACTGGACGGTGGAAAGAATGTTTTCCAAGTAAAAAGTTCAGGTTTTTTGTAAGGTAGAACCTGGTTTTAAACTAATTCGTAAGTGCTTATATAACGCTATCTTTTTCAGGCTGTTTATGAAATTTACCGCGGCATATTATCTTTTACTTCTTTATACTATAGCTATTGTACGGCCTGTGGTACCGGTTATTAGCGATTTTTTTTCTCATACATTCTACGAAGCCATTCATGTAGGAACAGTTCATGCTAAATTGGGCAGCAACCATGCACATGAGCTTATGGCCAAGGAGACAGCCGAAAACAATGGCAATAAATCAGAGCAAGCAAAAAACCTCCAGGATTTTGAGCAGTTTCACATTGGCAACAATCTCCATAAAAATATTTATTCGTTCGTCGTTCTCTCTACCGAAAACGCTGATGGGCGAAAAGCTTTTTTGCCGTCAACGCTTATCGCCAGGTTCATTCCTCCCCCCAGGTTTTAGTGGAATATTTTGTTTTAGCCTCCAGCACATTTGTTAGTTCGGTTTGCACCAGTTTGTATAACTAACAATTACACGTGTGTGCAAGGCTGCTTCGTAAAACCATTACCACTAAACTGTTGCATTTATGCACAAACTTTTATTGTACGCATTATCAATATGCCTGTTGGGTTCTACAACGGCACAGGTTGTGGTTCGGGGAAAAGTTATTGATGGTGTCAGCAGGCAACCATTACAGTTTGCGAATATTCAGCAAACGGGAATAGTAAAAAATAATTCGCTAACCGATGCCAACGGACGTTTTATTATCCACCTAAAAAAGGTACAAGTTCCATCAATAACTATCTCTTACATTGGTTATACAACAGCAATTTCGCTGATTGGCGAACAAAACGAACTCACGGTGGAACTTGCGCCAGCCAGCATTAAACTGCAGGAAGTTGTACTAATTGCACAAACTGCCCTGCAAACATTTAGTACGTTAGCCAAGATCGATCTGGAAATGAAACCGGTAAAAAATACACAGGAATTAATGCGGATAGTACCAGGGTTATTTGTGGCCCAGCATTCTGGTGGAGGTAAAGCCGAACAGATTTTTTTGCGCGGTTTCGACAGCGATCATGGCACAGATATTAAAGTATCTGTAGACGGGTTGCCTGTTAATCTGGTGTCGCATGCACATGGGCAGGGGTATGCGGATGCTCATTTTATTATTCCTGAAACAGTAAACACTGTTGACTATGGAACCGGGCCATATTATGCACAGCATGGTAATCTAAACACGGCGGGATATATTGAATTCTCGACTTTTAAAAATATTTCAGGCAGTCGTGTGCAGGCAGAGGTAGGGCAGTATAATAGTTACCGAACCCTGGTTATGCTCGATCTTATCAAAAAAAATAAGGACAGGCAAAGTGCATACATAGCAGGTGAGTTTAACTATTCCGATGGTGCAACTATCCATCCGCAAAACTTTAGCCGCTTTAATTTTTTTGGCAAATACAATTTGGCTGTTTCTCCATATTCAAATTTTAGTGGATCTCTATCCGCTTTCAAAAGCAAATGGGATGCCTCGGGGCAGGTGCCATCCAGGGCAGTAGCCAATGGAACGATCAGCAGGTTCGGCTCAATTGATCCTACTGAAGGAGGAAATACGCAGCGTTATAATGTAAATATGCAATTAACTACAAGCATGCATGGAAACCATACACTTACCAACCAGTTTTATTATTCCAAAAATGTATTCAGCCTTTACTCCAACTTTACTTTTTTTGTGAGGGATTCATTAAATGGCGACCAGATAAACCAGGCTGAAACGCGGGATGTTGTTGGGCTTACTACTAAACTGAACAGGCGGAATAATTTGGGAGGATGGACGTTGAATTCGGCGTATGGAATTGGTGTACGACACGATGCCACCAACAATTCTGTTCTCGCAAACACGGTTATGCGTGGGTTTACCAACTACGCGAAAATGGGGGACATTACAGAAACGAATGCCTTTATGTTTATCCAAAAACAATTTAACGCAGGCAAGTGGCACATAGATGGGGGAGTAAGATGGGATTATTTGCGTTTTGATTATAAAGACAAACTGACCCCGGTTCAATTACCATCGCAGGCGAAACAAATTGTAAGTCCTAAGTTGAATATTCAATATTTAATAAATCAGAAAACACAGCTGTATGTGAAAGGCGGGAAGGGCTTTCATTCCAACGATACAAGAGTAGTGGTGGCAAATAGGGGCAACGAAATTTTACCTGCCGCTTATGGGGCCGACCTCGGATTTATTTTGAAGCCAACCGATAAAGTCTTAATAAATATAGCTGCTTTTTATCTCCACCTTAAACAGGAGTTTGTATATGTGGGCGATGAAGGAAATATTGAACCAGCCGGTAAAACAAACAGGCAAGGGATAGACGCGATTGTGCGGTATCAACTCTCCAAAAAGTTAGTTGCAAATATTAATATCAACTTCACAAAACCCAGGGCAGCCGGCGAGCCAAAAGGTAAAAATTATATACCATTAGCCCCATCGTTTACCAGCATGGGCGGACTGTATTATAAAAATACAACAGGTTTTAATGGTGGTATTAACTACCGTTTTATAAAAGATCGTTCCGCTAACAATGATAATTCAATTGTTGCCAGGGGCTATTTTTTGCTAGATGGTACATTCAACTATACACAACCAACTTATGAAATTGGTATTGCAGTCGAAAATATGTTGAATGTTAACTGGAATGAAGCACAATTTGCAACAATCTCCCGCTTAAAAGGGGAACCAACACCTGTTGAGGAACTAAATTTTACCCCAGGTTTGCCTTTCTTTTTAAAAGCAAGATTGTGTGTATGGTTTTAGTTTGTTTTTAAAGTAAAAGTAAAAGTGGAACCCTGCCCCGGCTTACTTTCGGCCATGATATTTCCACCATGTTTTTGTGCAAATTCAAACGCCATTTTTAGTCCCAAACCGCTGCCCGACTCCTGAGAGGTACCCATGGTTGTATATTTTTTAGACATGTCGAACAGCAAGCCAAACTTATCGGGTGGAATGCCTACACCAGTGTCTTTTACATGCACAGCAAGGTAGTTGGCAGTAATATTATCGCTTACCTCTATCACGGAATTTATATGCGAAAACTTAAGTGCATTGCTAAGTAAGTTGCGAAGAACAAGTTTGAAAATATCTGCGTCGATATTTACGGGTTTATCAATTTTGGAAGTATAATCAATAGATATATTTTTTGCATTTGCCTGTGTTTCCATTCCTTTAATAACATGTTCGGTAAGGTCTGGTACACTGTTTAAATTTTTTTGAAGTTTAAATCCCTGCAATTGTATCCGGCTCCATTCAAGAATGTTATCCATCATTATGCTCGACTCCTTTATCTGCTCTTTTACTTTTTCCATCAGCATACCAGCTTCGGCACCGGAAAGCGATTTAGTGTCGAGCATATTCAATATCATTTGCAGGGAGTTGACGGGGCTTTTCAGATCGTGCGAAATGATGGTGATGATCTTATTTTTGAACACGTCTTTTTCCATCATTTCATCCGTTTTAGCCTTCACCTTTTCGTGCACGGTTGCTTCAAGCGATTGTGCTAATTCGTCTTTTTGCGACTGGACTTTTTTATATTTTTCCAGTGTATTGGTGTAACGGTCCTTATAATAAAGTGTTCGGTCTCCCATTGCCAGTCCTAACAATAACACCTGCAACGCAGCCCCTATTTTTAGCGCATTGGCAGTAAAAAAATTATATGGAACGATGCCGTATTCCCGCAAAATATTTATCATTACAAATACGGTAACCGTCATCCAGGCTATCATAAAAAAACTTGCCGGTCTAAAACCACGCCGGTTATACACATAACCCACATAAATGTAAAATAAGGAGCCTGCAAATATTATTGCACGTATGTAAATCATATTAACGTTGGCACCTCTAATTAAACTCCACACAGCAGCACCAGAAAATACAAAAACGAGTGCAATTGCAATTTTATAGAACGCTTTTTTTTCCTTACCCAGGTCCAAAAAAGCAACTATCATCATCATACCAAAAATGCCACTCATAGAGGCGAAGAAGCCTAAAAAATTATTTAACTGAGGGGTATTCGGCCACAAAAACTGGAACATGAAACCATCGTTCTGGGCAATGGTAAGCGAAATGAAAAGCAGGTAAAATATATAATGAAGAAATGCATTTTCCTGCATTCTAAACCAAATAAACAGGTTATAAAAAACCATTATTACCATCAACCCGTAAAACATCCCCGTAAAAAAATAATTTGATAATCCTGCTTCTGCTACTTTTTGCGCCGTTCCTATGGTTATGGGAAATTGCCTTGAATTGGTGATGTGCAAACGCATGTAAAAAACTGTGCTATCGGTTACGCTGTAAGGCAAATCAAATACTGGGAAAGCCGCCTTTACGGGCCTTTCATTAAACGAAAAAAGATTACCCGAATGCTGAACATTTACTACCACATTGTTGCGAACCGTGTATAGGATGACAGTGTCGATTGCAGCGGCATGTACAATTAAGTAAAGGGGTTTTTGTATCAGGTCGTTTATCCTGAACCGGCACCAGTTGTTTGCGTTACCGGAGGAAAACACCGGCACCTTAAGTCCATTTTTTACAAAAGCAGGTTGATGATGCAAAACGTCTTCAATCGTGAGGTTTTTGTGTGTATCGTTGAAGACCTCCAGGTAAGGAGCAATATTATAAATTGAATCGTATTTAATTGCCAGTGGTTGGCTTAAGCAGGAAACGTTTACGGTAAAAAACACAAATGCAAGCAGCCACTTGTTCAAAATAAAGTGCATAAGGCAATAAAGGTAGCACCAAATCCTTTTCGTGCATTTACTTACTCATCGTCTTTGGTTGAGGTGAATAGTGAGTCGTTAAAAACATCCGCTATATGAATTCCACGATAGATGCTTTTATTATAACGGTTGCCTGTAATGATAACGGTGGCAGTATCTTTTATTACACGTGCAAAAACCGCATTGTTACCATGCCACCAACCATTATGGTAAACAATTTGGTTACCCGGAAACATCATTAGCCGCCAGCCCAGGCCATAGTTTTGAATAGAAGGTCGCTCCAGGCTGTTTGGTTTGATGGCTTCCTCAAAAGTTTTGCGGCTTACAAAGGTGTTGCTGTACAATGCCCTGTCCCAAAGCAGCAGGTCGCGAACAGTTGAATAAACATTTTTATCTCCATAAATGCAATCTATGTTTTCAAGACCAATGGGTTTGGCAGGATATAAATAACTGGGATGATAGGACGCCGTATCCGCGATTGAGAAAACAAAGGTATTCTTCATACCAAGGGGAATGAATAAGTTGTTGCGCATATAGCCCGGGAACGATTGCCCTGTAACTTTTTCCACAATCAAAGCAAGCAGTGCAAAATTGGTATTGCAATAATGGAAATTTCTACCGGGTAAGCCATTGCCCAACGGCATGTACTTTATTAAATAATCGAGCACATCCTTATTGGTAGCAATACGTCCCCTTTTTTTCCAGGCAGTATCCTGCGGAATAAAGTAAACGTAGTTGGGTAGCCCAGTGCGGTGACTTAACAACATACTAACCGTAACACCATGGTAGGGAAATTCGGGAAAGAATTTTTGTATGGAATCTGTGAGCAGCAACTTGTTTTCTTCCCACAATTTCAGCACGGCCATTCCAGTAAATGTTTTTGATATAGATGCTATGTGGAAAGGAGTTGCAGGGGTGATCGTATCCTTAGTGTTAAAGTCGTTATAGCCAATGTATTCCTCCAGTAAAATTTCCCCGTTTTTTGCAACTATAATGGCTCCGTTAAAATTGGTTTTAAGTAACAACGAATCGTACATGCGTTGAACTGAAACCCGGTAAGCGGATTTTTCGGCTTCTGATAATTTTCTGAACGCGGTAGTATCCCGCAATATTTCTTTTGAAAGGGAAGACGAAGAACGTTTACACGAAAAGAACATAATGAACGCAAGTATATAAAAACAGTATTTCAATATTGGTGATTTTAAAAGGCGCAAAAATAGTGTTACAACCAACATGGATGTTTATCTAAATCCACTTCGTTGCTGGATGGGGGAAAAAATTATGCCAGTGAGGGGTTAATAACATTTTGCCAGATAACCGCTGCGTGGTCGTTACCAGCACACATTCAAAAAAACGGGAATCCTTGTTGATGGCTTAATTTTTATGTGGTGGTTTGTAACCAAAATCATAAGAGGATAGATGAGCAGCCTTATTATTGTTTCCAACCGTTTACCGTTTTCGTTAGATACTTCTTTGTCCAAACCAGAGATAAGGCAAAGTTCAGGAGGTTTGGTATCGGCATTAAAGGGTTATTTTGAGAAAAGCAGGCAAAGCGCCGGGCGGTTTAAGGAAAAACTATGGATAGGTAGCGCAGATTTTTCAGAAGAAGAATGGCATAAGTATAAAGATACTTTGCAAGCCAGTGATTTTAAGATTGAACCCATTTTTATTGAGCAAGGTATTTACAGCAATTTCTACAACGGATTTTCCAATTCAACCATCTGGCCTTTGTTTCATTATTTCCCATCGTTAACCGAGTATAGAAAAGAATATTTTGAAGACTACCAAAAAGTAAATCTTCATTTTGCGCAAAAGATAGCTGCGCTTGTACAGCCGGGCGATGTAGTTTGGATACACGATTACCAGCTTTTACTGTTGCCGACGCTATTACGTAAACGGGTGCCTTCCATCACCATTGGCTTTTTTCTTCATATTCCCTTTCCCTCGTACGAACTTTACCGGTTGCTTCCGAACGATTGGAAACGGCAAATTTTGCAGGGTATGCTCGGTGCCGACCTCGTAGGTTTTCACACCTACGATTATGCCCAGCATTTTATGCAATCAGTAAAAATGATTTTGGGGGTAGATAATCATTACAATACCATACAGTTTGAAAACCGGATGATAAAAGCAGACCTGTTTCCCATCGGAATTGACTTTGAAAAATTCAAAGATGCATCGAACGACCGCAAAGTACTGGCAACGGGTAACGAGCTTAAAAAGAATTACGACTATAAAAAGATCATCTTCTCTGTAGACCGCCTCGATTACACAAAAGGATTAACCTACCGCCTGCAGGGTTTCGAAACGTTTCTTGAAAAATATCCACAATGGCGGGAGAAGGTCATTTTTATTTTGAACATCGTTCCATCGAGGGATGAGATACCCGCATACATCGAACGGAAAAAGATGATTGAGGAAAAGGTGAGCACCATCAATGGAAAGTACTCTACACTTCACTGGCAGCCACTTATCTACCGCTACAACCACCTTTCGTTTAACGACCTGTGTGCTTTATATGTAGCCGCGGAAGTGGCTTTGATCACCCCACTTAGGGATGGGATGAACCTCGTAGCTAAAGAATATGTTGCAAGCAGTAAAAATGGCGGCGTATTAGTGTTAAGCGAATTAACCGGTGCTGCGGCTGAGCTAAACGAAGCATTGCTTTTAAACCCGATTGACACGGAAGAAATGGCAAATTTCATTCACCTGGCCCTGGAAATGTCCGCCGATGAACAAAAGCGAAGAATGAAAATAATGCAGGCACGCTTGATGGATTACGATGTAGTAAAATGGGTGAACGATTTTCTGGATCAGCTTTCTGCAGTGAAGAAAGAACAGGAAAATCAAAAAGCTAAACTGCTGGATGAAAAGACCTTTAACAGGATGACACACGATTTTCGCGAAGCAAAAAAACGTTGTTTGTTACTGGATTATGATGGCACATTGGCTGCTTATACAAAAGTGCCGTCGCAGGCGGTGCCCGATAAAAAAGTATTGAATTGTTTAAAAGCGCTGGCTGAAGATGAACGGAACGAGGTGGTAATCATCAGCGGAAGAGACTCCAAAACTTTGGATAAATGGCTTGGTCACCTGCCGCTGAATTTTGTATCGGAACACGGCGTTTTTATAAAATATAAAGGTGGCGAATGGGAAACCCAAACCCGTCGTTCGCCCGAATGGAAAGAACAGGTTCGCCCCATGCTGCAATCGTACGTAAGCCGTTGTGCCGGGTCGATGATAGAAGAGAAAGAGAATACGCTTACCTGGCATTACCGGGCAACCCACCCCGGTTTGGGCTTTGTCCGTTCCCGAGAGCTGCTAAACAATTTATTGCAGTTAACAGCCAATACGCCGGTACAAGTAATTGATGGTAATAAGGTAATAGAGGTACGGTTAAGTGGAATGGATAAAGGCATGACCGCCCTGAAGATCGTCCATCATTTTAACCCCGATTTTATGCTGTGCATAGGCGATGATACCACCGACGAGGATATGTTTAAAGCGCTGCACGATAAGGCTTACACTATCCGTATTGGTAATGAAGCAACCTCCGCAAACTATAATATTGCCTCGCAGTTGGAGGTGGTGCCATTGCTTGAAAACTTATCTAAACTTACAACCCGAAAAAAAAGATGGCTATTCACAAATATGATTTAGGCATAATAGGTAACTGCTCGTACTTGGGATACATTGACACAAAGGCGAATGTTAAGTGGATGTGCATGCCACGGTTCGACAGTAGTTTTTTGTTTGGATCGCTGCTCGATGAAAAAAAAGGGGGACATTTTTATATACAACCTGCTTCGGAAAAATTTCTATGCAAACAATATTACCTGGTTAATACCAATATAATTTGCACCGAGTTTACAACCGCTGAAGGTTCGTTCCGGGTGGTTGACTGCGCCCCGCGTATGACCATTCATGACCGCCAGTTTAAGCCCCTGATGATGGTGAGAAAAATAGAGATTCTAAAAGGTGAGCCATCCGTTAAAATAAGTTGCCAACCGCGTGGCAACTATGGCGAAATTGTCCCCGAAATTGTTACGGGCAGTAACCATATCCGGTATTTAAACCTGGGTACGCAGGTACGCGTAACTACCGATGTTCCGCTCAACTATGTTTTACAGGAAACCCCTTTTGTGCTCGACCAGGACCGGTACCTGGTGCTTACTTATGGCGAACCATTGGAAGCGCCATTGGTAGAAACTGCAGAGGACTTTATCCGCAAAACAACTTTGCATTGGCAAACCTGGGTAAAAGCATGCTACATTCCCAATATTTACCAGGATGAGATCATTCGCTCTGCACTCATTTTAAAACTTCACCAGTACGAAGATACCGGTGGCATCATCGCCTCGGGAACCACCAGCCTGCCCGAGTTTCATGACAGTACCCGGAACTGGGATTACCGGTATTGTTGGTTTCGCGACACCTATTATACGCTTAAGGCATTTAACCAGATAGGTCATTTTGAAGAGTTGGAGAAATATTTTGATTATGTGCAAAACATACTGCGAAATGCCGATGAAATATTGCAGCCCTTGTTTTCAATAACGGGTGAAAAGAATATAGTGGAAATGGAACTTGACCTGGAAGGATACATGGGAAATAAGCCGGTTCGTGTTGGCAACAAAGCTTATGAACAGGTTCAAAACGATGTGTATGGGCAGGTGCTGGTTAGCCTGATGCCATTGTACATTGATAAGCGTTTGACCTTTACTAAAAAGAACAGTTATAAAAAGATTATTCCCTGGTTATTAAGTGGCATTGAGCGCACAATGCATGCCGCCGATGCAGGCTTATGGGAATTCAGAACAAGTACGCAAATTCATACCTACACTTTACTATTCCACTGGGCGGGTGCAAAATCGGCTTACAAAATTGCAAGTGCTTTTAAAGATGTGACACTGATGGAAAAGGCGGAAGCACTGGCAAAAGAAGCGGCCGCAAAGCTGGAACAATGTTACGATCCAAACCAGCAGGCATATATGCAGGCTGTAGGCTCAACCAATATGGATGCAAGTACATTAATGATGGTGACGATGAATTTTTTAGACCATCATTCGGATAAAGCAAAGCTGCACATTGCGGCAATGGAAAAGGAGTTGCTAACTGAACAGGGTTTATTTTACCGCTACAAACATTACGACGATTTTGGGGTGCCTGAAACTACATTTTTAGTTTGTGCGTTTTGGTATGTAGATGCTTTGGCGTGTGTAGGAAGAGTAGATGATGCCCGTAAAGTATTGGATAACCTGATGCAGTTTAGTAATCACCTGGGAATATTTAGCGAGGATGTTGGCGAAGATGGATCGCAATGGGGAAACTTCCCGCAAACCTACAGCCATGTTGGTTTAATAAATGCAGCCTGCAGAATTGCGAAAAAGTTGGATGAAGCGGAGTTTTTATAGAAAGATAGCCCGGTCAGTTACCCTCATTTTTCAATTCCTGTTCAATCACTTCATGAAAAATCTCTTCATTTTTAGCGATAGCGTCTGTTAGTTCCCCGGAATTCATGAAGGTCCATTTTCCATTTTCTTTGCTCATGCTGAAAACGATGCGTCGGTTTCTCTCATCGTTATAATCAACCGTAAATTTTTCTTCGTTTTTGGAGGCAACTTTTCTAAAATTGAATTCCCTTAATTGCCCGTCTACTTTCACCAACTTAGAAAACTGTATATTTTTTACGAACTCTATTTTCATAATATTTTATTGACTTACCGCTACCAGCGTACCGGGGTAAAGATAGCTTTCAAATTATAATGGAGTAGTTACTGTTGTCTTAAATAGTTATAAACATGTTCTGCTCATAAGTATGAAGTCAAATTGATTTGAAAAATGCAGGATTTTTTTAAACTGTTACTTTGCCCTGCCTGGATATAATAAACTCTATAAGCTCATCCATTGAAGTTTCAGCCCGGTTTAGTGCATCATTAATTTCATCCCTCGAAACGTTTGCCGCAAACGATTTTTCTTTTAGCCGTTTTTTCACGCCTTTTATATCCATGCCCTCATAGGCATTAGGGCGCATTAGAGAATAAGCGTGTATCAAACCGCTCAATTCATCAAAAGCAAATAACATTTTTTCCATTCTAGTTATTGGATCTACTCCAAAATGCGCCGGTCCATGTGATGCTATTGCCCGTATAATTTCAGGATCAATTTGCCGCCTTTCCAATTCTTCAATTATTTTTTTGCAGTGTTGCTCCGGCCATTGGTCCCAGTCGGCATCATGTAACATGCCTGCCAGTTGCCAGCGCCAGGCATCTGCTTCATCCAGTAATTCTTTTTCGGTTGCCCAGCATTTCATCAAGTTAGCAACCTGCTTCATGTGCAGCTTCAAACGATCGTTCAGCACCCACTCATTTAAAATATTTTCTGCCTCTTCCTTCGATAATGTATTGCCATGGTTTGCAGCATCGCCAAACGTTGTCCGGTTTAATTGTAAGCTCATGCTGCAAACTTATTGCATTCGTAAAACGAGTGAAATAAATATTGGGCGAGGCGGTATTAAATATTTCACTATAAACTTTACTTCAACTTACCCTGAACTGATTTCGCCATATCCAGGTGTAGTTGAACGGTTGGCTTTGCACTGGTAGCAAGCGCTTTCAGCTCCGCATTTTTAACCGTAGTTTCTGCATTGGTAAGCTTTGAAAGCAGGTCTTCATGGTCGGCTACCATTTTATCTGCCCAGGCTTTATCCCATTCTTTTCCCTTCAAATTCATAATGCTGATTGAGGTTGTATCGGGCGAAGGTTTTGCCAACTGTTTTTTTGCCAACAGAGCGCTCACTTGCTCGCCCAGTTTTTTATGGTCGGCTAACATCATTTTTGCATGATCTTTTAATTCTTTGGTAGATCCATGGTTAATGCCAGCATTGATCCATTCAATTTCTTTCTCGTTTGCGGGAACCAAAAAGTTAATGAAAGCCTGGTCGGGACTTAACGTGTCGGGTTCAGTAGCAACGCGATTGTCCTCCATACTTTGGTTATCGGTTACTTTAATACTATCATCCTTAGTAGTACTTGTTTCCGAATTGCTGTTGCATGCTATAACAACGGTAATACATGCGAAGATGAGTGCCGTTAATCTTAATGAAGTTTTCATACGTGCAGATTTTGTTTGAAATTATTTCGTATCCCTGAGGAATATCCTTCGTGAGATAAAGAAACTAATAGAAAACAATTATGCCACTGTGCTGATACTTCGTGCAGTTTTGTATGATGTGACGACTAAATATTAGGCAGTTGAAACGATTTCTGCATTATCCGCCGATACTGATTTGAGTATACTCTGCAAGTACAACAAACTATTTGTCCGAATTTATTTTTTCAAATACTTATCAAACCAGCTATAGTAACGTTCCATCCGGTCTTTAATAAAACTGGGTTGGGTAAAGCCATGAAACTGCCCCGGGTAAATAAGTAGCTCCGTAGGAACATTCAGCGAGCGCAACGCCTGGTACATTTGTTCGCTGCCCGCAGCCGGAACATTGAAGTCTTTTTCGCCCACCATAAACTGGGTAGGTGTTTTTATCCGGTCAGCATGTAAAAACGGGTAAGAAAGTTTGAGATACTTTTCAAGGTTATTCGCTTTCCATGGCTCACCAAGTTCGTTGTTGTATTGGTTAATGTATTGATCAACGCCATACAGAGATAATGGCGCTGCAACGCCGGCGCCACTGCTGGCGACTTTAAACCGGGTGTCGGACGCAATGGTATAGTCCGTAAGAATGCCTCCATAACTCCACCCCCCAATTCCTAATCGGCTGGGGTCGGCAATTCCTTTGCTAACCAGGTAGTCGGTTGCGCCTAAAATGTCGAGCACTTCTTTATTACCCCAGTCGCCGGAGATGGCTTTTGAAAATTGCAGACCCCTGCCTAAACTTCCGCGGTAATTTACTGCCGCCACCGCGTAACCATGTGCGGCAAGCATCTGTCTCGTCATATCAAAACCCAATTCGTCCTGCGAGGTGGGTCCGCCATGGATGTAAAGAATGAGTGGAAGATTTTGCTTAGCCATATTGGGCGGATAGTAAATTAATCCCGAAACAGTAGCGCCGTCCTTACTTTTCGAAGTGAACTTTTCTACCGATGCTAACACAAGCGAATCAGTGAATTTGTTCTGTACTGTTGTAAGCCTTCTTTCTTGGTTGCCCTCCACAGCATACAGTTCCGATGGTAATTGGGGTTCGCTCATGAATACCAGCCAGTGTTCGTTTGCTCCCCGCTCAATGGATGTAAAACTGCGGTCGCCACCAATTAGCTTTTTTGAGGTACCTGTTGTTGCATCAAAAGTTAAAACATATCGTTGCCTGTCGTCAGCAACCAGGGCGGCAATACTTTTTCCATCTGCCGACCAGCGGGGGTTGTTTACCGGAAGATCAATACCCTGGGACAGTAATTTGGGTTCGCCACCATTGCTACTGATCAATGCTAATCCTGTTTGATCATACATTTCAAAAATAGCATCCGAAGTAGAACGCACATAAGCGATCCACTTGCCATCGGGGCTCCACTGGGGGGAAGCATCACCCCCCGTCCATTTTGTTAGTTTGGTGGGCACGGCTCCTTTCGTGGCATCCATCACCCATATATCTGTGTTCTCATTCCTGTCGGGATCATCGGTGCGATTGCTTACAAAAGCGATCCTTAAACCATCAGGGCTCCATTTGGCATCGGCCTCATTGAAAATGCCGTTGGTGAGTTGTTCCAACTTTTTACCCGCAATATCAAATACATAAATATGATTTCTTCCCGTGTCGTACCTGTAGCCGGAAACATCCTGCTTAAATTGGTACCTGTTGATTACGAAGGGTTTTGGAGGCTTGTTTTTGGAGGTATCTGCGGGGTCCTTCATTATCATTAAAAGTTTTTTGCTATCGGGACTCCAACTATAATTACCGAGGTCGCCTTTTACATCTGTTAGTTTTATTCCTTCGCCACCACGCCGGTCGAGTAACCAAACCTGTGAGGTGCCGCCCAGGCGGGCTGCTATAAACGATATATATTTTCCATCGGGGCTCCATCTCGGGCTGCTTTCACCATCCGGGCTGCTGGTGAGTTGTACGCTTTCTTTGCCATCCCAACTAATCATCCAAATATCTGAGTTGCGTTTGTCTTTTGCGGAGTCAACAGAACTCATGGTATAGGCTACCCATTTCCCATCGGGTGAAACGCTTGCATCGCTTAAAGTTTGCAGCCGGTAAATGTCGCCGGGGCGAAGTGTGCGCTTGCTTGCCTGCGAAAAAACTTTGGGGAACATACAAAAAAAACAAAGTGCTAAAAGGAGACGGTTCATAATTTATAAGGCTGGTTGGTTAAACATTCTAAATGTAGATAAAAAGACGCCTGCAAAAAACTATTGGTTCTGCCTGTAATGCAATAATCAAAAAATGATCTTTAGTTCCTTTACTTTGCTGTGTCCTAAAAAAGCAAGATGAAAAAATTTTTGGCGATGTTAGGTATTCTTTGGTTGAGTATGCTTCAACTAAATGCTCAAACACGCAAAATTTACACGGTTAAGCCCGGCGAAAAAATCTTGGACGCGTTGCCGTTAGAGATAATTTATACCTATGCGGCATTTAAACCAGGGAATGTGCTTTTTAGAATTGGAAAGATCGGTTCGGCTAAAATAAATTTTAACCGCCTTTTAGATGAAATGCAGTTTATCAATGAAGCGGGCGACACGCTTTCGCTGGATGAAGCACCAGGCATTTCATCCATCATTGTTGAGAGTGATACATTCTATTTTTATAAAGGTTACCTGCAGCAATTGGCAGCTATTAAAAATGTAAGAATTGCCAGCAAAAGTTTGGTGGGTATTTCAAACAGGCAGAAGCTGGGCGGCATGGGCGATCGCGCCGCCGGGTCGGTGGAGACTTACCAAAAGTTGAGCGCTGCACAGGGTATACTGGACCTGGTGCAAAAGGAGCAACTGACCTTTGCAGAGTACAACAACTTTTTTATTGCAGACCGATTCAATAATTTTAAACCGCTTAATAAAAAAAGTTTAGTGGGTATGTATGTAAAGCAGGAATACGAGTTGCAGGTTTACTTAAACAACAATGCCGTTAATTTTTTCCGGAAAGAGGATGTAAATAAATTGATCGGGTTTTTAAGAACGCTTTAGTCCCTCTGCATGACAAGTATTATCACCAACATATCTACCCTTGTAAATACAAGAAAGGAAAGCAAGCTTTTAAGGGGTGATGCATTGGCTTTGTTGCCCTGTATTAACGATGCTTACCTGATTATTGAAGATGGATTAATAACGGACTATGGCAGGATGGATGACCTGCTGCATCACGTACGCGACTTTAGCGAAAGCTACGATGCAACTGGGCAGTTTGTTTTACCTGCCTGGTGCGACAGCCATACACACCTTGTGTTTGCCGGCAGCAGGGAAGAGGAGTTTATTGATAAGATTAGGGGAGTGAGCTACGCTGAAATTGCCGCAAAGGGGGGTGGCATTTTAAGTTCGGCAAACCTGGTAAACAATACGTCGGAAGATGAACTTTTTAACCAGGCATGGAAGCGTTTGGAAGAAGTGAGTAAACTGGGCACCGGCGCAATTGAAATCAAAAGTGGTTATGGACTTTCGGTGGAAGGCGAATTGAAAATGTTGAGGGTGATCAAAAGATTACGGGAGAAGTCCGAAATCATTATTAAATCTACTTTTCTTGGCGCACATAGCTTTCCAGCTAATTATAAAAATGACCACGAGGGTTATATAAGCAGTATCATCAACGATATGTTACCGGTGATTGCCGAAGAAGGGCTTGCCGATTTTATTGACGTGTTTTGTGAGAATGGATTTTTTACTGTGGAGGAAACCGGGAGGATTTGCGGTGCTGGAATGGCTTATGGGTTAAAGCCTAAAATTCATGCAAATCAATTGTCACTATCGGGTGGGGTACAGGCAGGCGTACAACTGGGTGCCTTATCTGTTGATCATTTGGAAACCATGGATACAGCTGCAATACTGGCGCTTGCCAATTCAAACACAATAGGAACTTTACTGCCCTCGGCTGCATTTTTTTTACGAATGCAGTTTCCCCCTTCCAGGGACTTGTTGAATGCGGGCTGTGCGATTGCGTTAGCTTCAGATTATAACCCCGGCTCGTCACCCAGCGGAAACATGAACCTGGTGGTATCGTTGGCATGTATACAAATGAAGATGTTGCCTGAAGAGGCGATTAATGCCGCAACTATAAACAGTGCATTTGCCATGGAGGTTAATGACATAGCTGGTAGCATTACCAATGGCAAACATGCTAATCTTATTTTCACCACAGCTGTTCCATCGCTGGCTTATTTGCCCTATTCCTTTGGTACAAACAATATTGATAAAGTGATGATAAAGGGAAGTTGGTTATAATGGAAATTCAGTGGGTGTCTGTCATTATTTATGCTTAAAATTGTTGTAAGTAAAAGTGGATTTTTTATTGTTGCTCCACCAACTAAACGTACAAGGGTGCGACGCAACGATGCCGAATAACGTTTAATTGCTGGTATCATATTTATATAAACAAACCAAAGCCTAACAACATGGATGCTGCCATTTCAGAAAAAGTAAATGTTTGGTTGAACGGGAACTACGATCAGCCCACTAAGGATGAAATACTTCGCATACAAAAAGAAACCCCCGATGAACTTGCAGAAGCCTTTTACCGCAACCTGGAATTTGGTACGGGCGGACTTAGAGGCATAATGGGCGTTGGCACCAACCGTATGAATAAATACACGGTAGGCATGGCAACGCAGGGCTTTGCTAACTACCTGAAAAAAACGTATGCCGATGCTGAAATTAAAGTAGCGATAGCACATGATTGCCGCAACAACAGCCGCTTTTTTGCCGAAACGGTTGCCAATGTGTTTGCAGCAAATGGCATTAAGGTTTATTTGTTTGAAGCATTGCGCCCAACACCTGAACTGAGTTTTGCCATACGCCACTTAGGCTGTTTGGCAGGCGTAGTTTGCACTGCATCGCACAATCCAAAAGAATATAACGGATATAAAGCCTACTGGAATGATGGCGGACAACTGGTACCTCCACACGATAAAAATGTGATTGCCGAAGTAGATGCAATTACCAGTGTTGATAAAGTAATATGGAGTGGAGGCGAGGCTAATATCTCCATATTAGGTAAAGGGATGGACGACGCTTATTTAGATATGGTTAAGGGACTAAGCGTGTACCCGGAGATCATTGAAAAGCAACACGACCTGAAGATAGTTTATACGCCCATTCATGGCACCGGCATAACGCTTATGCCAGAAGTGCTAAAGCGTTTTGGATTTACCAACGTTACCATTGTTGAAGAACAGGCAACGCCCGATGGCAACTTCCCCACCGTTGTTTATCCAAACCCGGAGGAGAGCGAAGCCATGAGCATTGGGCTTAGTAAAGCCAAGGAACTGGATGCCGATATTTTGTTGGGTACCGACCCCGATAGTGATCGTGTAGGTATTGGTATAAAAGACCACAAAGGCAACTGGGTGCTAATGAATGGCAACCAAACGGCTGTACTGGCTTTTAATTATATGATTGAGGCACGAAAAGAAAAGGGAGTAGATCAGCCAAATGATATGGTGGTTAAAACCATTGTTACAACTGAGATGATCGACGCGATAGCAAAGTGGTACGGCATTAATTGTTATAATGTATTAACGGGCTTTAAATGGATAGCCGAACTGATAAAAGAAAAAGAAGGCGAGGAAAATTATATTGTAGGTGGCGAAGAAAGTTATGGTTTAATGATCGGCAGTAAGATAAGAGATAAGGATGCAATTTCTGCGGTAGCCATCCTTTGCGAAATGGCTGCATATGAAAAAAACAAAGGACGTTCATTATATGATAAGCTGATAGAGTTATATGTGCAGTTTGGGTTTTATAAAGAAGGGCTAATATCCATTACAAAAAAAGGAATGCGCGGACAGGAAGAAATAGCGGAGATGATGCAGGGATATAGAAAAAATCCGCCATTAGAAATCAATGGTTCAAAAGTTGTACAATTGCTCGATTACGAGTTGCAGACCGGCACCAATCTTCAAACAAAAGAAGGGTGGGAAATAAAATTGCCAAAGAGTAATGTATTGCAATTTATGCTGGAAGACGGCAGCAAAATATCTGCCCGCCCTAGCGGTACCGAACCTAAAATAAAGTTTTATTTCAGCGTTAATGCGCCGTTAAAAAGTGTGGAGGAATTTGAGAAAGTGGAAGCGGAACTTGATGCAAAAATTGCGGCAATCATCACCGATATGAAGTTGAAGTAAAGAGTGGAAAACAACGCTTCAAATTGGTTAAGTTGTTTATTTACTCCGGCGCAGTTCGGGGAACCGCGAATAGTAAATATTCAATAATCAACACTCAATAATCAATTTTCAAGTATGGATCGGAAGTTTGATTTAGAAGATAGGTTAGTGAATTTTTCGGTTCGAATAATAGATGTTGTTGAAGCGCTTCCAAATAGTAGAGCTGGTAATTATCTCGCAGGACAACTAATCAGGTGTGGTTTATCACCTGCGCTGAATTACAGTGAGAGTCAATCTGCAGAGTCGATAGATGACTTTATTCACAAATTGAAAATAGTTGTTAAAGAACTTAAAGAAACCCGAACGTGCCTAAAAATAATTCGGAAGAAGGAGATGATTAAACCAATGAGCAAATTAGAACCCTTGTATCGGGAGAACGAGGAATTGATCGCAATCATTTCTAAAAGTATCGAAACAGCCAAGAGTAATTGTTTTAAAGAAAAATCTAAACATAAATTGATCCAGCCTGAAACTTGAATATTGAATGTTGAATATTGAGACTTTGTTTTTATTAAGTATGTTGATTTTTCAAATGCAGCCGAGAAGTTTTTAAGATAGTCCTTTTGGCAGTTCAACTATCTTCCCCCTGCATTACATTGCAGCTTATGCGCAAATTGGATGACACATACCAGCACAAGGGATTTAGAAAACGTTTAGTGGAACTACTGCGCGAAAAAGGCATTACAGATGAAAAGGTATTAACCGCCATCAACAACATCCCACGTCACTTCTTTCTCGATTCTGCATTTGATAAGATTGCTTATGAAGACCGCGCATTCCCGATTGCAGAAGGGCAAACCATTTCGCAACCTTATACAGTAGCTTACCAAACTCAATTGCTCGAGGTAAAACAATTTGATAAAATATTAGAAATAGGAACAGGCAGCGTTTACCAGGCATCGGTATTAGCGGAAATGGGCGCCACCGTTTACACAATTGAGCGGCAGAAAAAGCTTTTTGAGCACAATAAAAAATTCATCTTCAAACAAAAATATCCTAATATCAAATTTTTTTATGGCGATGGATTTGAAGGATTACCAACTTATGCTCCATTTGATAAAGTGATCATCACCGCCGCTGCACCCTACATTCCTCCGCGACTAATTGACCAGCTGAAAACGGGTGGCAAAATGGTGATACCGGTTGATGCGGGAGATTTTCAACGGATGCTCCGGTTAACCAAAGAACCGGATGGCACCATGTCTGAAGAGTCTTTCAACAATTTTTCGTTCGTGCCTATGCTGAAAGGGAAGAACGGGCATTAAAAAGAGGCTGCAAATGCAGCCCCTCTCAAAATATTCACGGGGATATTTATTGAGCCATGGTATCACTACCACCTTCAATATTCCTGTCGTTCCTTCTTTTAAATAAATTAACATCAAACTTTCCAAACCTGTAATTAAAGTTCAGGCGGGCAGTTTGTGGGTTTCTCCGGCGTTCGCTAAGTTGCGTTGCAAACGGAGATACCGAATAAGTGCTGAATAATTGTGTTCTAAAAACATCGTTCATATTAAAACTAAGCGAAGCGCTGCTGCCACCCTTAAGTGTGAAATCTTTCCGAATTCCAAAATCTACACTGTAACGTGCATTAATATAACCCTGTGCTGTACTGGTTGGTCCGCCTCCCCACATCATTCCGCCACCACGTTCTCCGCCACCGCGTCCACCTTCACCAGGCACTACCGACTTTGAAAAATAATCACCCGAAATTTGTAACGAAAAGCTTTTTGGCAACTTGATGGTATTGTTCATTTTTGCGAACCAACTGGTTCCCCTGTTTTTTATATCGGGAGTTTTGCCCGTTGGATCTTTCAGGTTGATGGTTGCGTTAAAAATGTTTACGTTAAGTGTCATATCCCAGTTTTTTACAACCGGCATCCTGTTGGTCAGTTCTATTCCATAGGTAACGCTGCTGTTTGCATTTACATAGGTATTGAAAATAACACTGTCGCTGCTTGAGTAAAATTTTTCAAGGTCGGGGTTGGCGCCCAGGTACTGAAACCTTGAAATCAGGTTGGTGTTGTATTTGCCAAAAGTGCTTACCAAAAAGTTTGCGCCCTTGCCATAAGTTTTATTGTACGATACTTCAAAGGCATTGGTAAACTCAGGCTTCAAACCCGCGTTACCTACATTAATATTCTGCGGGTCGGAATAATCAATAAATGGAAGTAACTGAAAAAAGTTAGGGCGGTTTATTCTCCTGGAAGCATTTACCTGTATGTCTTCGTTGTCAGACAATGCATAGGTTATAAATGCACTCGGGAAAAGCGATAGTGGATATTTAACCTGGAAGGAGGAATCGTTCTTAACCACCGTTCCTGAATAAACTGAACTCTCGGCCCTTAAACCAAGCTGGTAACTAAACTTTTTTACCTTTAAACTATACGTGCCATAAGCAGCATACACCTTATCGCTGTAATTGTAGTTGCTGCTTAGTTTTTGGTTTTGCACAAACGAGAGTGTATTATAATTATAAAAAGCCTGGTTGTTAACCTGCTCAACTTTGTTTATGGATGCTCTTAGCCCAAGTTCAATTTTTTGGGTTTCGGTTATTGGGTTTGAATAATCAGTTTGAATAATTAAGTTGTTAGAGTTTCCGGTTGAAATTGACTTTTGGTAAACGGGTTGATATTTCAGTGTGCTGTTGGCATTAAAGGTCTTAGTTCCAAGGTTTGTTTCACCATCGTTTTTGCTACCGTTGTAATTAGCATCGGCAGTTAGCGTATGTCCGTTTTTTGCAAAGTTATGCTTGAAGCTAAGCTGTGTTCCAATCCTGCTAAAATCTCTTTCATTATTATTAGTAACATCGTTAAAAGAAGATAGAACACCGTTGCGCAAAGAGTCTAAATGCGGGTTGTCTTCATTTTTCGACTTTCCCTGTACAAAATTTACAGTGGCTGAAATAGTATTTCTGATGTCGACAAAATAGTCAAATCCACCTCTACCCATCGCAAACAAATTTCTCGAAAATGGCTGGCTGGTTTGGTAAATTCTTGAAAGTGGGCTTGTAAGCAAATTTGTCCTGTCGGTAATTGCCCAACTTTGTGACTTGTTTACATTCAAATTTACACCACCAAAAAAGTTGACTTTATTTTGACGTACACTGAATTCACCACCCAGTTGCACTCCGCCTCTTGAGTCGGCACCGGTTCGTAAACCTCCATTGTAGCCTGATTTTTTATTTTTCTTTAATACAATATTCAGGATGCCTGCATTTCCGCCGGATGCATCAAATTTTGCTGAAGGATTTGTAATAAGTTCTACCTGGTCAATAATATCTGCAGGTATTTGTTCCATAGTGAGGGTAGTGGGTCTGCCATCAACAAATAATTGCGGCGATGCATTGCGCAAAGTCACGTTCCCATCAATATCAACACTTAGTGAAGGAATGCTTTTCATTACTTCCGTTGCCGACTGTCCGGCACTAACTATGTTACGGTCTACATTGAAAATTTTGCGGTCCACACCCATCTCAAAAAGCTTGCGGGTGGTGGTAACAGTAACGCCAGACAGGGTGGCTGCATCTTGTTCAATCTTAATATTACCGAGGTCTTTATCAACCATGCTCATCATTTGCTCAGCGTTTCCTCCACTTTGCATCTTCAAACCAAACGATACATTTTGTTCAAGCGGCTTAAAACCAATTGCCGAAATTTTGAGTTGATAGTTACCAAAAACCGGCAAATTTTCCATGCTGAAATCACCATTGGTTTCACTGATTGCTGTTTTAATAATTTGTTGTGTTGCCTTTTTTGTAACGGTATCCATTCTGCTACTAACTAGTTGTACCGATACTCCGTCTATGCCTTTGTTTGTTTTAGTGTCTACAATCTTTCCATAAAAATGGCCCATGTTCATATTAGCGCCTGCACCCCCTGGGCGTCGTCCCATAGTAGGTTGAGCAACCGTGGCGACGGATAATAAAAAAGCCAAAGCGAATAAAAAATTTCTCATGTTGTAATTATAATTAGCGGCAAAAGTGCCAGCGCATATCCAATTGATTTTCACAAAAAAGGATAGGCGGTGAATTAAACAAATTTTTTGGGAGAATGTTCTCCTGTATCCGGGTAAGGGGGTTAGTTTATCAATTCAGAAGCAAAATAAAGGCTACCTGAATTACGCCTGAAATAAATCCGGTTAAACAGCCATATAACTCTACGAGTTTTATTTGTTTCGAAAAATGCCGGCGAAAAGTGCTCGCCCATTGCATACTAAACAGGTTTTCAATATGTGAAATTATCAGGTGTTGAGGGTCGATCCTGGTTTTTAAAGCTGCCAGGTAATTCTTCATCATTTCCGGAAAAAGTTCTTCCAGTTCCTTCATAAATACCCCTTTTAATTGTCCAATCGTTTTCTCGCCAATAAATGTACCTATCACCGGCATTTCCTTTTTCAACTTCTCCCTTAAAAAAATATCAATGTGCGCCTCTACAGTAGGCATCATTCTAATAAAATTTTCCTGCCCGGAAACTTCCTGTTCTACTTTTTCAAATAACTTTTGGTTGTCGGTCAGTTCGTTGGTAAAAGAGATTATTTGTTTTTTTAGAGACTCTGGTAAGCCCAGTGTTTTGTTTGATGAGCGGTGTAAAAGTAACCGGACAGCTACGGCGTTGGCCAGCCAGCCAATTAATGCGCCAATAAAAGGGATAACATAAAGCCACCAATGTATCATAACCTTTTGGATAATAAAAAACCTTGAAGCGGGTGCAACAAGGCTTGTTTTCTATTTTAGGGAGACCGATGGGTTTCGAACCCACGGCCTTCAGTGCCACAAACTGACGCTCTAACCAACTGAGCTACGATCTCCGTTTTTATCGGTGGCAAAAGTAAGGAAAAACTGTTTTGAAATATCAATTTATCTAACCTCTTTCAGGGTAATGGTCCAACCTAAATTCATGCTTACTATTAGTGGGTTATTAAGTTCTGTTAATACAGAAAGTTCGCGCCTGTCGGTAGCGTTTGCATTGGCAACTTTATATACTGTAACAATTTTTTCGACGCCTTTATATTTTAATTTTTGTGTTGAAGTTTGTTCGCGAACAAATGTTTCGGCACCGCTTCCTACATCCATGGTAGTTTGCTTTTCCCCGGTTGCCAAATCGCGAAAATTCTTTTTACTAAGCCAAACCGAGCTTTCGGTAGATAGGTCTTTATCCTTATTATTGAAATAGTTATTGTACGCAACCGCCGTTTTCACTGCGGCTGCCTGAATGTTCACATTGGCTTTCGTTCCCTTTTCCGGCATTGTAAAGCCGAAGTTGATCGTCTCGCCAAATTTCTTAACTGTAACAATGAATTGATATTTGTCCCCACTATTTTCAACATCGTAAACCAGCACATCGCCGGGCTTTACTGTAAAGGTGGATGCTTTGTTGTTCCAAAACCTGCTACGGGTAGGTCGTGGATTATTTTGGGCAAATACTGAAGAGATCGAAGCTGTAATTACGATAGCAAAGAGAATTTTTTTCATATAAAAGATGTTTCGATTTACGCAATTATAAAACCTTGCCAATGTAAGTTGGTTTAAATTTTGCAATCACACTAAAACGTTGTTAAGAAAAATGGTGTATACCTTAACCACTTGTTTTTGCGTTATTTTTGAATCTTCATGAAACAAATTGTACAACTTATGATGAGTCGCAAGGTATTGCCGATAGTGCTTGTGCTGTTATTTGCAGGTAGCTTCTGGGCTTTCAAATCAATGGGTAGCGATGCCCGTTCGTTAACGAAGCAACAGAAAATATTGACCACGCTCGGTTCTATAATTGAAGAAAATCATTACGATGCAAAACCCATCGACGATAATTTTTCGAGGGCAATCTTCAAAAAGTTTCTTGGTGAAGTCGATCCCGACAAATCTATCTTAATCCAATCGGATATAAATATTTTAAAGAAATTTGACGCAGTAATTGATGATGAAATACATGGTTCTGCACTGCAGTTCCTCCCTGCACTGAATGAAATATTTGCAAAGCGTCAGCAGGAAACTTCTTTACTCTACAAGCAAATTCTTTCCGCTCCTTTTGATTTTACTGCCGATGAAAATGTGATCGTTGACGGTGATAAAATAGCCTTTGCTGCCTCTGAAGCGGAGCGTGCAGACCGGTGGAGGAAAAAGCTAAAATACCTTACGCTGGAACGTTTTGCCGATTTTAAAGAACAGCGAGAAAAAAATAAAGACAAAAAAGATTTCGTAGTAAAAACTGATAAGGAACTGGAAGCGGATGCACGAAAAAGTGTGGTAAAAAGCATGGATAAAAACTATGAGCGCCTTAAATATAAGTTTACGGACGATGACAGGTTTAACTTGCTTATCAACAGCATAACTTCTTACATGGATCCACACTCGGACTATTTTCCACCGGTTGAAAAAAGATCGTTTGATGAACAAATGAGCGGACGTTTTTTTGGAATTGGCGCCTCGTTGAAAGAAGAAGAAGGAAGTATTAAAATTGCCAGCCTATTAACCGGAAGCCCCGCCTGGAAGAGTGGCGAAATCCAAGTGGGCGATGCAATCTTAAAAGTTGCCCAGGGTAAACAGGAGCCTGTTGACCTTACAGGTTATGCAGTTGAGGACGCGGTCAAAATCATTCGTGGAAATAAGGGTACAGAAGTAAGGCTTACCTTGAAGAAACAGGATGGTTCCATTAAACCCGTTATACTCATCAGGGATGAAATTGTACAGGATGAGGGATTTGCACGTAGCGCCATCATTAAAGAAAAAAACAAGATCGGCTATATTTACCTGCCTGAATTTTATGCAGATTTCGAGCGCCCCAATGGTGCACGCAGCGCTATTGATGTGGCAAAAGAAATACAGAAACTAAAAGAGGAGAACGTCGACGGCATCATCATGGACCTTCGCAATAATGGTGGTGGTTCACTAATGGACGTGGTCAATATGGTTGGTTTATTTATCCCAGATGGACCTATTGTACAAGTGAAAGACCGCGAGGGTAAACCTACAATGCTGAGCGACAACGACCGGTCTGTTTTATATTCAGGACCGCTGGCTGTTATGGTAAATGAGTTTAGTGCAAGTGCCTCCGAGATTTTTGCGGCCGCTATTCAGGATTATGGCCGGGGTATTATTATAGGTAGTTCTACCACTTATGGTAAGGGCACTGTTCAGCGCAATATCCCCTTTGGCAAACCGCTCGATTTTTTTAGCGGCTTAACTGAATACGGGGCCATCAAGCTTACACTTCAAAAGTTTTACAGGGTAAATGGGGGTTCCACACAGCTTCGTGGTGTAACACCAGATATTGTGGTGCCCGATGAGTATGAATATCTAAAATTCAGGGAGAAGGATAATCCTTACTCGTTAAAATGGGACGAGATTCAAAAGTCCAGTTATAAAATGTGGAAGCCCGAATACGATCCCGCACTGGTAAAAGCTGCCAGCGAAGAAAGAATTAAGAAAAGCGTTGCTTTTAACCTGATAACCAACAACGCGCAATGGTTATCCAGCCAAAATGATAAGGAATATAGCCTTAACCTTGAAAAATATACTAAGGAGCAGAAAGCCATCCGTGCAACCGTAAAACAAAACAATAGCTTAATGAAACTCTCCTCCAACGAGCTGCCGGTGGAGGGATTGGAAGTCGATACCAAGAAGTACAATAATATTGACAAAGAAAAAGGCGAACGCTATCGCAACTGGTTAAAAAATTTGCGTACCGATATTTATATTGATGAAACGGTTAACGTAATTAATGACATGGTTGGAACTAAAACATCTATGGTAAAAAAATAACGATGCCTGGTAAAGTCTTTTTAAGCAATGCAATACATCGTACTTAGATACGTTTCTTAATTTGGGAAATAAGATGGATGCGATTAAGTTAGTTAATCGCATCTTTTTTTGTACCACCTCAAATATTTAAAAAGCCTTACTTTTATTTGCGGTTTTAATATTATTTTGATTTAATCCTAGTATTCATAAAATTCCGGCCCTATCCAATGCTAAAGAAAACTTTACATTTTCTACCCCGTTATTCGTTAGCTTTTTCCTTCATTTCGCTGCTGTTAGCAGGCACTTTATTATTAAACTCCTGTACCCCTGCAAAAAACGTAGCCTATTTTACTGACCTGAGTGATTCCGCAAGGGTTATATTGCCCGATTTGAAACGCCCCGAAGGTGTTATTATGAACGACGATATTTTGGATATTAAGATTGCCGGTGCGAATGAGCAAACCACTTTACTCTTTAATAACTATGGCGGCGCCGTAAGCGATAAAGCTTCAACCGGTCCCGCTGGCTATGTGGTAGATGCAAATGGAGAAATTGAGTTTCCCATGATTGGCAAGGTAAAGGCGGCGGGTCTTACCCGCGATCAATTAAAAGTTAAACTAAAATTGCTGGTAATTAAATATTTGGTTGATCCTGTAGTAACCGTTCGCTTCACAAATTTTCGTTTTACCGTGTTGGGTGAAGTTAGAAATCCGGGATCGTTTTTGTTACCAACCGACCGGGTAACTATATTAGATGCATTGGGGCAGGCCGGCGATATGACGCAGTATGCCAAAAGGAACACGGTACGCATTGTTAGGGATAGCAGCGGTAAGCGGGAAATAGGATTGGTTGATTTCAATCAGAAAACCGTTTTTACCTCGCCTTATTATTATTTGCAGCGTAACGATGTTTTGTATGTTGAACCGCAAAAAAGTAAAACCAATTACGAATCAGCAGCCAGGTTAATTTCACTAACAGGAACCGTTGTGAGTGTAGTAGCGGTTGCCTTTGCATTGTTTAAATAATAGTTTGATAAATGAGTTATCCCGTAAATAGTGGTGAAGCAGATTACACGGTTCAACCGTCCAATCAATTTGATGTAAAGAAGTTTGTTTACAAGATAATTGCTTTATTACCCTGGTTTATCCTCAGCCTAGCTTTATCGTGGTTTACTGCAAAAATGTATTTGCGCTATTCATTGCAAATACACCATATCTCCTCCTTTCTGTTAATTAAAGATCCGCAGGAAGGCGGCAATACCGATTACAAAACCCTGAAGGAAATGGGTTTGGTAAACGGTAATAAAGATGTGCAAAATGAGATAGATATCATTAAATCGTTTTCATTAATGAAGAGGGTGGTTGATTCTCTTAATCTCAATATCACCCTTTATCGTGAAGGACGCATTACAACATCGCCCATTTTTGGTGATGATATGCCTTTTTTTATAACTGTGGTTGAACAGGTGGATAAGGGAAAACCAGACGTGTACAAAGTGATATTAAACAACACTGGTTACCGCATAACCAGCGGCACCACCACCAGGAGTTTCCGGTATGGCGACACAATGCCTTTATCCATCGGAAAACTTGTTTTTAAAAAAAATCCTGACATTAAAGCTGACCCGATAGGTTATCGTCTTGTTTTTGAAGACAAAGATGTTGTTGCAAAAAAATACCGTGGCCGGATAGACGTGCGGCAAACACACGATATGGGCGGTATTCTTGAAATATCCATGAATGATGAAATTCCCGACCGGGCAATGATGATCATCAATGAATTGATAGATGTTTATAATAATGCCGGTTTGGACGATAAAAACATTGCCGGTAACCGCACCATCAAATTCCTGAATGAAAGGATCGACACAACAGCCCGCGAACTTAATTATATTGAAGTAGCCGCGGAGCAATTCAAGCGAAACAATAAAATAAATTCAATTACAGAAGAAGGCAATTTGTTTTTAAGCCAGGCATTAACGGTTGATACCAAAAAGGCTGACCAGGTGGCCCAAATTCGTACGTTGGAATCGTTAGAACGGTATTTGTCTACTTTTAAAAGCACGTTAGATCCTATACCCTCCAGCCTGGGTATACAGGAACCATCGTTAACCATGCTTATTGCAAAGCACAACGAACTGGTACAAACCAAGCAGGCCATGGCTACCAAAAGCCAGGAGTCAGATCCGCTTATGGCACAGTACACAACGCAAATATTAAACATGCGCGAAAACCTGTTGCGAAACCTGCGGGTGTTAAAAGTTGGGTTTGAAACCAACCTCGACGAAATAAAATCAAGCTATTCATCGCTGGAAGGTAAAATAGCCAGCCTGCCAGGCAAGGAACGCCAATTGCTGAATATAAAAAGGCAAATGACCTTGAAGGAGTCGTTGTATTTATACCTTCTTCAAAAGAGAGAAGAAACAGAACTGTCTCTTGCATCCAACATAAACAACACACGTATCATCGACCGTGCATTTAATACGGGTGTTATTCGCCCTATACCACAGCAAATACAATTGTTTGCTTTGCTGATTGGAATTGCCATTCCGGCGCTTATCATTGTATTGCGCGATTTCTTCAATACCAAACTGAACGACCGTAAGGAACTGGAAGAAGGAACCTCCGTACCCATCATTGGGGAACTATCGTACGAGAAAAAGAAAGAGAGTATTGTAATTGATAATAAAAGCCGAAGCGCTATTTCCGAACAGTTCAGGCTTATCCGTACCAACATACAATACATGGGTGCAGAAAAGCCAGTAAAAACTTTTATGCTGTCCTCCTTCATGAGTGGTGAGGGAAAAAGTTTTGTGTCGCTTAACCTTGCCAGCAGCATGGGCATCACGGGCGCCAAAACAGTAATACTCGAGTTTGACTTGCGTAAACCCAAGCTAAGTAAATACCTGAATGTTGCCAGCGAATTTGGCATTACCAACTATATCATTAAGGATATTCCAATTGAAGATATCATTCAGAAAGTGCCAGGTCACGAGCATATACACATGATCAGTTCAGGACCAATTCCACCTAACCCGGCTGAATTGTTGTTGAGCCCCAAAACTACCCGGCTGTTTGAATACCTGCGTAAAAACTTTGACGTTATTATAATTGATACCGCGCCGGTAGGTTTGGTTACAGATGCATTGCTGCTTGAAAAATATGTTGACCTCACCATTTTTGTTGTGCGTCACAAATATTCCTACAAAGCGGTTGTTCCTTACATCGAAAAATTGAACAAGGATAAAAAGTTTAAAAATCTATCTATCATAGTAAATGGTATTAAAAACGATTCGTCGTTTGGATATGGTTATGGATACGGTTACGGCTATGGATATGGTTACGGCTATGGATATTATATACAGGATAAGAAGAAGACTTTTTGGGGAGGAATGTTTGGTAAATCAGGGATTAAAAATTGATCAGTTAAAAAATTTGTTATGGGATCATTCACCCAGTCAATATTCCTTTTTCCGCGGTGGGAGTAAGGTGGCGAAGCTTTATCTTTGCGACAAATAAGGTGATTAATGGACAAGAAATGGTATGCGATTTACACCAAGCCAAGATGGGAAAAAAAGGTTGACAGCGTTTTACAAAAGAAGGAATTAGAAAGCTGGTGCCCACTTCAAAAAGTACAAAAACAATGGAGCGACCGTAAGAAGATAATTGAGGAGCCACTTTTTAAATCTTATGTATTTGTTAGGATTGATGAAAAGGAGCGCTTGCAGGTTTTAATGACTGACGGGGTGTTAAACTTTGTTCACCACGTTGGCAAACCAGCGGTAATAAGGGATGAAGAAATTGATATCATCCGAAAATTTCTTTCTGATAAAGATGCTTCCGTTTCAGTTCAGTCGATTGAATCGCTGGATGAGAATACCCGCATCATTGTTAACCACGGTATTTTTATGGATAGCAAAGGAACCGTTATCCGCGGCGGTAATAAAAAAGTATTCGTCAAACTTGAATCTCTCGGGCAGGTTATGACGGTTGAATTTGCGGTTGAACACCTTACACCCACCAATTAATTGATTATTCTTTAAAATAACTTCCGCAAAACACCGTTTATTCACACAACAGGTGGCTATAGTAAATTTTAATTTTTCAAAAAATCTCACAATGATTGTAACAAATTATGAAAAGCCAAAAGTGATTGCTGAAATTGGTTGTAATCATATGGGCGATTTGGAAATTGCGAAAGATCTCATTCGTTTGGCAAAAGACTGCGGCGCTGATTATGCAAAATTTCAAAAGCGCAACTCAAAAGAGTTATTAACGGAAGAACAGTATAACATGCCGCATCCGGTATCGTACAACTCGTACGGCAGTACCTATGGCGAACACAGGGAATATCTTGAATTTAACGCCGACCAGCATGTTGAACTAAAAGAGTACGCCGCGTCTTTAAAAATTGGTTATTCAACCTCTGTTTGGGATGTTACCTCAGCTAAAGAGATCATTGCTTTAGACCCTGAGTTTATTAAAGTGCCTTCTGCATGCAATAACAATTATAAAATGTTGCAGCTACTGCGCGATGCCTATGATGGTGAAGTGCATATTTCGTTTGGCATGACAACACAGGAAGAAGAAGATGCTGTCGTTAATTTCTTTTCGGAAACGGGTGCTTCAAAACGCCTTGTTATATATAGTTGTACATCGGGCTACCCGGTTGCTTTTAAAGATGTTTGCCTGATGGAAATTGTTCGGTTGAAAGATAAATTTGAACATAGGGTAAAGCACATCGGTTTTTCGGGTCACCATCTTGGAATTGCCATCGACATTGCTGCCTATACTTTAGGTGCCGTTTGGATAGAAAGGCATTTTACAAAAGACAGAACCTGGAAAGGCACAGATCATGCGGCTTCGTTGGAGATGCCAGGTTTACATAAACTGGTAAGAGACCTGCATAATACCTTCAGCGCTTTAAATTATAAAGACACTGAGATACTTGCAGTGGAAGAAGTACAGCGTGAAAAACTGAAATATCGTAAAGCTGAGAAGGTATTTTAGTATGCTTTCTAATGGTATTTCCGTGGCTTTTAAATTTAGTAAATTAGCTGCTGTCTACAAACTTCAACAGCACCAACCCTAATAGAACTGAGAAAGGATTTTAGGATTTTTGCCCTTCAATTTCCTTCACATTTTCATTTATCAATTCCTTTTGCCAAAGCACCGATTGATTAATAATTGCTTAACTTTTTGCTTGATTTCCATTCTGTCCTTATCATCCAGTAATTATTATATGCAGGCGTTTGTAAATTAAACAATGCACCACTCCATCACTTTTAGTAACAGCATCAACGTTTGTACAAACTGCGGCTCCAATTCATTTTTACCGTTCGGCAAACATGTTCATTTTGGCTATGAATTAGAATACATTATTTGCACTAACTGCACTTTAATTGTGTTGAAAGATCAAATGACAGATGAGCGCCTCGACCAGTTTTATAAAGATGAATACCGGGTTTTATACAATAGTTCTTCCACACCTACTCCTGCGTTGCTGGCAACACAATCCATGCGGGGAGAACATCTTGCAAAGCTATTTGCTAAACATTGTCATTTTGCAAAAGATGATGTTTTCAATTATTTGGATGTTGGTTGTTCAACCGGCGTTCACCTGGATGAGGTAAAAAAAATATTTCCGAATGCAAACGTATTTGGTATTGAGCCGGGCGAAACTTTTCGCACCTATTGCAGCAATAAAGGGCTTAAAGTTTATAGTTCGGTGGACGAGTTGAAACACGACAATATTAAACTGGATGCTATCTGCTTGTCGCACGTTTTGGAACACATAGGTAAACCTGCGGGCTACCTGAGATATCTTATGGAAAGTGTGGCTTCACCTGGTTGTATGTTAGTATTAGAGGTACCCAATACATTGGGCGGGCACCTCTCATTTGAACTGGCGCATCCTGTTTGTTTTTACGATGAAACTTTGAAAGATACCGGCCAGTTAGCCGGGTTAAAACCGCTTGAAATTTTGGCGCATGCGGTTACAGGCAAAACTTCGCGTCCGCAATACCTTGCCGGAATTTTTAAAAGAACGGAAGGACTAACTACTCAAATTGATTTTTCAGGCAGGAGCGTTCATCAAGTGATTGAGCGCAGAAAGAGGACTTACAAGCCGCCGCAGAAAACTTTTCTTCAACGCGTAACGAGGCGACTAAAGCGCATGGTAAAATAGTTTGATCGGCGCAACTGCAAAATGGAAATTTTAGCCATCATACCAGCACGGGGAGGAAGCAAAGGTTTGCCTGGTAAAAATGTTCGTCCACTACTGGGGCATCCATTGATTAGTTATAGTATCCTTGCAGCGCAGCATTCAAAATTCATAACTCGAACCATTGTTTCTACCGATGATGAGACCATCGCGAATGTTGCCAAACAGTATAATGCAGAACTTCCATTTACCCGGCCCGCTGAATTAGCACAGGACCTCAGTACTGATCTCGAAGTATTTACACATGCCCTTGAGTGGCTAAGCAAAAATGAAAATTATGTACCCGATATGGTGGTACAACTCCGTCCAACATCTCCGGTACGTTTAAATGGGATGATAGATGTTTGCATAGAAAAAATGCTAAATAATACAGCGGCCGATTCATTACGCATTATTACGGAGGCGCCCATTACTCCTTATAAAATGTGGACCGTTACAAACGGTGAAGAAGCCATGCAGCCCTTAATGCATTTAGATTCCGTGCCCGAATTTTACAATATGCCAAGGCAGAAATTACCAAAGGTGTACTGGCAAATCGGCGCCCTGGATGTTATAAAAACTACGGTTATCACACAGCAAAAAAAAATGTCGGGTGATGTGATTATTCCGCATATTGTTCCATCATACCTGGCGGTTGATATTGATGATATAAAAAGCTTTGAACTAGCGGCTACTGTAATTTCCAATTACGATTGTGTTAAGTTTAGCAACATATAACATGCCCGTTGCGGTAATAGGTGCAGGATCCATAGGGGAGCGGCATATTCGCAATTTATGGCAATTGGGTTTTCGCAACATCGTTGTTTACAGGCAACGCAATCTTCCGTTTCGCGATATAGAAAATGCACAGGTAAAAGTGGTATTAACCTGGCAGGAATTGCTGGATGAGAACGTGGCTGCCGCAATGGTTTGTACACCTACCGCTCAACATTTACCGCAGGTAATGGATTGCATCAGAGCCGGTATTCATGTATTGGTGGAAAAACCATTGTGGCATAAACCGTTTAATAAAGAAGCATTGTTGCTGGATGTCAGGTCTAAAAATATTTGCCTGCAGGTTGGGTATATGCTACGCTATCACCCGTTATTAAATAAGGTGAAAAACATCATTAGCAGCAGAGAATTTGGTAGCGTGGTAAACATACAAACCTACTGGGGAGAATACTTGCCAGGGTGGCATCCATGGGAAGATTACAGGGATTCATATGCGGCAAATAGAAAAGATGGTGGTGGCGCTGCGTTGACGTTAAGTCATGATATGGATGTTGTAAACTGGCTGATGGATTCCGATGTAAAGCAATACCAGGGACTGCACAACTTTTCGTCGGTGTTGGAGGTTGATACCGAAAGCGCCTTTGATTTGAATTTGTTATATGCAAACAATGCTACGGCACATGTTCATGTAAACTTTTTTCAAAAAGTTGCACAGCGGTTTTATAAAATTTTACTGGATGATGCGGTGATAGATGTGGACTATTTTGCTTCAACAATGAACATAAGCACAAGCCACAATACCGTGGAAGAAAGGTTGCAGGCGTTCGACAGGAATGAAATGTTTTTACTGCAAATACAGCATTTTTTTGAACAGATTCAAAGCGGTGATTTTGCTGAATTTTCCAAACAGCAAATACTTAATTCGAGCAGCATCATAAATATATGTACCTATGAATGAACATCCTTCAACCGTAAAGGATATTGTTGTTTTGATAACAGGCGCCTTTGGCCTGATTGGGCGCCAGGTTAGTAATGCCTTTTTACAACAGGGTGCTAAGGTTGTATTAGCAGACATTAATGATAGTTTAATTCCATCACTTCAAAACGAGTTAGAAGGTTTATTTAGTAAGAACGACTTTTTAGTTATTCCGCTGGATATAACAAACGAAGAAAGCACTGCCAATGCAGTGGCACAAACGGTGGCGAAGTTTGGTAAACTGGATGTGCTGGTAAACAATGCAGCTATTGATGCCAAGTTTGACAAGGAGGGTGTTAGCAAAGTAAACCAAAGCCGGTTTGAGAACTACCCGGTTGCACTACTACGCCGTTCGGTAGAGGTAAACTTAACCGGTACCGTAATTATGACACAGGCAGCTTGCCGGCAAATGCTGAAACAGGGCTCCGGTAACATTATTAACGTTGCATCAACTTATTCGGTAGTAGCGCCCAACCAAAACCTGTACGATTTTGGTGAAGGCATTAAGAACTTTAAGCCGGTTGATTATATCGCATCAAAATCATTCATACCCAACTTTACGCGTTATATATCCACGTTTTATTCGGGTAACAACATCAGGTGTAACGCCATTGTGCCGCACGGTGTTTATAACAACCACGATGAGGCGTTCTTACAAAATTTTTCAAAAATGTCACCATTACAACGCATGTGTAATAAGGAAGAACTGGAAGGACCGTTTTTGTTTTTGGCATCGCAGGCAAGCAGTTATATGACCGGCTCTGTTTTAATGGTTGATGGAGGTTGGACCGCATGGTAAACATCAAATTATTTTTATCGGATGTAGATGGTGTAATGACCGACGCCGGTATGTATTATACGGAAAGTGGCGACGAGTTTAAGAAGTTCAATACCCACGATGGCATGGGGTTTAACCTGCTGAAACGTGCGGGTATAAAAACGGGGATCATTACAAGCGAGCAAACAAAGATGGTGGAGCGCCGCGCTGCAAAGCTTAAGCTCGATTATGTGTACCAGGGAAAGTTTTTTGCCGATAAGTTAAGCGCTGCGCTGGAAATTTGCGCCCTTGAAAACATAACCATTAAAGAGGTTGCCTACATTGGCGACGACGTAAACTGCATAGAACTATTAAAGGAAGCGGGCATAGCTGCCTGCCCGTTTAATGCCGTTAAAAAAGTAAAAGAAATCCCGAATATTATTCACCTGAAAAAGAGTGGTGGCGAGGGTGCCGTGCGGGAATTTATTGATATGATTTTGGAGGCGAGAGAAGCCGTAGGTATGTGAAAAGAATGGAACCACAGAGGCACGGAGGCAGAGAGGTTCACGGAGGTTGGGGTTGTGCTGGTGCAGGTTGCGGTGATTATGTGGTTCAAGTATATTTCAGAGTTTTATTAGCCGTGTTGCCATAAAAAGATACTGTACAAGTGAGTGACACAACCGGAGCTCCATTAATATTAAATGTCCGTCCCCAATAAAAATACCTGCTAAAGGAATGCGTCCGAAAAGAATTCTTACCACTATATCGTACAGCTTTACTGTAAGATATTTGTACCGTACCGGCATGTTGCATAAAATGCGTGCGTTTGCCGAACCGGTGATAGCTATTACCTGGAACCAGGAAGACCTTATTGAAGAATTACGTGCCGATGGTTTTGAAGTGCACCTTGTACCGCAATCGGAAAAAGGCGATTTATATGCAAGCCTGCGTGCAAAAATTGATTATTGGTTTAAATATTTTGCGCTGAAAAGTCCAACCAAAAATATTGAGCCGCGTTACGTTGAAAAATTTCATCCGTTTAAAACAGTTGCCATACGCCGGTTGCGCGAATACTATAACTATTTGCTGTTCCTGCTTCCGGGATACAAGGAAAAAATTTTTGCAAAAGAAAAGCGGTTACTGGAAACCGATACTAACTATAGGCAGGCGCTGGCTTTAATTGATACGCTGAATATTGATGCTGTGTTTACGGTAACTCCTTATCACTCGCAGGAAGATATGTTACTGCGTGCTGCCAGGGCACGGGGTAAAAAAATGATCACCTCAATATTATCGTTTGATAATGTGGTTAAGCGTGGATGGTTGCCGGTGAACTACGATTGTTACATGATATGGAACAAATACAACGCGGCTGAAGTACGAAGGATTTATACGGAAGCGGTGCAGGAAAACAACGACAATGTGCATATAGTTGGCGCCGCACAGTTCGACTTTTATAAAATGCCGGAATACATTTTACCAAGAGAAGAGTGGCTTAAACTGGTGGGCTTACCCAATACGGATAAAAAAATAATTCTTTATGCAGGTGGTCCGCTATCGCTGTTTCCACAGGAGCACCAGTTTTTACAACATATTGACGAAGCGTTGAACCAGGGATTAATAAAAGATGCGCCCATTGTATTGTTC
>JANPIA010000549.1:0-1921 GCA_031424735.1 Segetibacter sp. | reverse complement strand
AAAATATTTATTGTCGGTAGCTTATGCAGTATCGGGTGACAAACGTTCGTATCAATCATTGTTGCCCGCCAGTTTTTCGGGTGAAGAAAGTGTGCAACAAACAGGTGGTAGTTTTTACAGTCCCCTGCGGGATGAAGCCATTGCTTTGAATGCATTGGTAGATGCCGACCCTGGCAATGCACAAGTACCTGTAATGGCAAGGCATGTTGCCGACCGGTTAAAAAATGAAACCTATCTCAACACACAGGAACGGAGTTTTTCTTTTTTAGCATTGGGCAAACTGGCACGTACTGCTGCAAAGTCAACCGCAACCGCGGAGGTAAAAATCAATGGTAAAACCATTGCAAAAATTGATGGAGATTGGAAAGGAGATGAAACATTGCTGAAGGGCAACAACATACAATTGATTACAAAAGGGCAGGGGCGTTTGTATTATTCATGGGTGGCCGAAGGCATTAGTGCAACCGGCAATTATGTGCAGGAAGATAATTTTATAAAAGTGCGCCGGCAGTTTTATGACAGGTTTGGAAAAGTGATTACCGGAAATACTTTCAAACAAAACGATTTAGTGATTGTAGCCATAACGCTGGAAAAAAGTTTTAATGCACCAATTGAAAACATCGTCATCACCGATTTATTACCCGCCGGTTTCGAAATTGAAAATCCGCGTACCAAAGAAATACCCGGAATGGACTGGATAAAAAATTCTTCGGAACCAACCGCACTCGATGTACGTGACGACCGCATTCATTTTTTTGTAAACGCCAACTATCCGTTGCAAAAATATTATTACGCCGTGCGGGCAGTATCGTTGGGTAATTTTAAACAAGGGCCGGTAAGTGCCGATGCTATGTATAATGGAGAGATGCATTCGTACCATGGAGCGGGAATGGTGAAGGTGGTGCAGTGAAAATATCAAAGGTCAAAAATAGAAGCATCGGTTTAAACTGCTTCTATTTTTTTTTATAGTGCGACCTGCACGAAATAACTATAATCAATTCATTAGTCACTGAATAAATGATGCGATGTTCTTCGTTTATTCTTCTACTCCAGTATCCTCGCAAATCACCTTTTAAGGCTTCTGGTTTGCCGAGGCCCTGAAAGGGTTCTTTTATTGTAGAAGCAAGTAAATCAAAAGTTTTGCGTAAAAGTTTTACATCATTCAAAGACCAAAATTGTAAGTCTTCAAGCGCTTGATTCTGTACTTGAATTGTTCTCATGGTTCCGGCTCATTCAAAAACATGGTTTGCAAGTCATCGAGTGAATAAGTCGTTATCGTTTTTTGATGTTTGACTTCCGCAATCGTAGCAAGCAATTTTTCTTTGTGGATACGATCGCTGAGTAAATATTCCGTTTCGTCCATTTCATCTTCATAAATATGCACGGCAATTTTTTTTCCTTTAAAGGATATTTTGATAAACTCAATAAGGCTTGCATTTATTTCATCAGCATTTAGGCGCACCAGTGTATCCATAAAAAACCTTTATTTCAAATTTAGTAAAACAAAGTCAACTGATGGTTGGCATTTGATACGGCATGCAGTTTTGATAGCATCAAATCTGCTTTGGAGAATTTCAATGTATTCAGGCATAACAAAGAAACGAAGGAAAAACTATGACCTAAAACATAGCCTACATTTACCACAAGGTTCTACAGCCTCAGTTTTTATGTCATCAACACCCAAACACATTGCCCTCCTTTGCAATCCTACACCACATAATTCAAAGGCATTGATTGTATTAAATACCATTGTAAAAATTCTCAACCAGAAAGCAATTCCATTCTCCATTTTTACAACAACATGGCCGGCACAGTTAGAAAATTTTTCAGAAGCCTGGATTATTGGTGGCGATGGTACACTCAACTATTTCATCAACCAATACAAAGACGTACAGCTACCACTTACCATTTTTGCCGGCGG
>JANPIA010000548.1:0-4568 GCA_031424735.1 Segetibacter sp. | reverse complement strand
ACGAGGTTATCTTAAGCAAGAACAACCTTGTAATGAAGCGCCTCTGGAACCTTGATACCAACACCTACGACGAAGGCGCACTTGATAAAAAAACCAAGGAAATGCTGGGGCTGGTTGCAAGCATGGTGCTTAGGTGCGACGATTGCATAAAATACCATTTGGGTAAAAGCCACGAGTTGGGCATTAATACCGAACAGATGTATGAGATATTTGCAGTGGCTAATATTGTTGGCGGCACTATTGTAATACCCCATACACGCCGTGCCGCTGAATATTGGGAGGAGTTGCAAACGATTGAAACAACTTCATCCCAGTAAAATAGAAACGGTATAAAATCGTTCATCAATATATATTAAGGGACGTTATGCTTAGTTTTCGAAAGGCGAAAAATTTGCATCGCGCTATGTTGATGAAGTTGCCGTTCTATTAAACAATCGATAAAATAAATTTGATTTTATATAATTTAGTGACCTTTGTTTTACAAACCTGATAACGAGATGTCCACCATAACCGAACAAATAACACCGCCGCTTTCCACTTCGCCAGCTTTGCTAACCGCCAAAGATTTTGCTACCGACCAGGAAGTTCGTTGGTGCCCCGGTTGCGGCGACTACTCCATTTTAGCGCAGGTTCAGAAAATTATGCCTGGTATTGGCGTTCCTAAAGAAAATATTGTGATCATCAGCGGAATTGGTTGCAGCAGCCGCTTTCCCAATTATATGAACACTTATGGAATGCAAAGTATTCATGGGAGGGCAACGGCTATTGCAAGTGGTTTGAAAGCAAGCCGCCCCGAGTTAAGTGTTTGGATTGTAACGGGAGACGGCGACAGTTTAAGCATTGGTGGTAACCATACCATGCATTTGCTTCGAAGAAATTTTGACGTAAACATCCTACTATTCAACAACCAGATTTATGGTTTGACCAAAGGACAGTATTCGCCCACCAGCGAAATGAAAAAGGTAACAAAAAGCACTCCTTACGGAAGCATCGATCATCCCTATAACCCCTTAGCATTAGCTATGGGCGCAGACGCAACTTTTGTTGCTCGCAGCATGGACCGCGATCCCAAGCATTTGCAGGCGATGCTCACCCGCAGCCACCAGCATAAGGGTACATCGCTACTGGAGATCTACCAAAACTGCAACATCTTTAACGATGGCGCATTTGAGATTTTTACGGAAAAATCATCCAAGCACGAAGAAGGATTGTTCCTGGAACAGGGAAAGCCATTGATTTTTGGCGCAACACAAAACAAAGGAATAAAAATAGATGGACTGCGACCTAAGGTAGTTGAATTGGGCAATGGTGTTAGCGCAGACGACCTGTGGGTACACGATGAAAAAGATTTTTACAAAGCGCAGATACTGGTTAGAATGTTTGATGATCCCACCCAGGGTCAGGAGCATTTTCCCCGCCCGTTTGGCGTGTTTTACGAAACAGACCGCGCTTGCTACGAAGACGTGATGGAAATGCAGATAGCCGACACGATCGCAGCAAAAGGCAAGGGCAGTCTTGACAAACTATTAAGAGGAAGAGAAGTATGGGAAATTATGGGATAGTTAAGTATTCAATAATGAAGCCCTGGCTAATGCCGGGGCTTTTTAATGTGATCCTTCTAAGAACGTTTTCTACGGGTATTAAAAATAAACAAACCTGCTCCGGCTAAAATTATTCCGATCAAAGGTCCATAGCCAAACTTAGTTGGCAGAGCATCTCCTACAATTAATCCTGCACAAAAGCCTCCACCGATGATGGCAATTTGTATCCAGAAGTCACTTCGTGCCAGGTTAGGGTTCATCCCTTTTTCTATTAACGCCAGGCGCTCTTTGCTTTTAGCAGTTATGTATAAATAGAAGATGCCGAATATGGTAAACAATACCAGCGCCACTAACAAGATGATTAAAAGAGGGCTCACTAAATTTGTGTTCATGATAATTTCGTTTTTAGATATGACAGGCGCTGTTTAAACACGGTTACAATATTGCACAAATAATTATTTTGTAACCGCAACCATCAAGGAGTTGTCAAATACATTGTGACTGATCAAAGCGACTTACTGGTGATTGAAAAAGTTTTACAGGGTGATACCGCGGTGTATGCGGTACTTGTTGAACGGTATCGCAATATGGCTTTCACCCTTGCGTATCATATTATTCTTAACCGCGAAGATGCGGAAGAGCTGGTGCAGGATTCGTTTGTAAAAGCATTTGCCTCGTTATGGTCTTTTAAAAGGAATTCGAAATTTTCAACATGGCTATATCGCATTATTGTAAACACCACTTTAAATAAACAGCGGTTGAAAAAGTTGAATATGGTTGATATGGATGCTACTGCGGATGAAGATTTCGGAAGTGTTGCCAGCGAACCCCTTTTCAATTTCACCCGTGACGAACAGCGTAAGTATATCAGGCTCGCCATACAATCGTTGGGCGAAAATGAACGGCTGTGTATTACGCTGTATTATTTAAATGAACTTTCTGTTGAGGAAGTAAATCAACTCACAGGAATTTCTATTTCTAATATTAAGGTACTTTTACACAGGGGACGAAAGAAAATTTACAGCGAGTTGAAAGCCTTGCTGAAAGATGAAATGAAGAACTTAATTTAATGATTATGTACAGCGATGATAAAATAAAAAAACTGCTACAGGTTGCCATGGAAGAAACCCCACCAGGGTTTACAAGTAATGTAATGAACCGGGTGGAAGCAATGAAATACAGTGCAGCTTCCCAGCCACTGGTCTCAAAAAAAGTGAAGGTTGCATTTCTAGTTACATTTTTACTGCTGGTAACCATTATTGTGGTAATCGCCGCCCTCACTATGAAAGATAGTATTACAATTACGCTGCCGAAACTTTCGGGTCGTGACTTTTACAGTTTCAGTCTTTCTATTGTTGGTTTCTGGATATTAGTTGGATTGAACCGACTGCTTACCAATCCTTTTACTAATCAACCATCTATGTAGTAGCTAACCTTTACCAAACCTTTGTCATAATATAAACCTATCTTCGAGGCATTCATATACTCTCTCTTAGCAGGCCCAGTGATCTTCTTCTCCTTAAAAGCTTCATCAGGTCATATTGTGAGCAGCATATACAATCAATCTTCACATACAATTTGTAGGGTTGTACTTATTTAAAATAAACAATTAATCAATTGTCATTCGCAAACTTGAATTTGATTGAGCCTATTTTACAGGCTCTCAAAACAGAGGGATATACCATCCCCACACCCATCCAGGAAAAATCAATACCCGTAGTGCTTGAAGGAAAAGACCTTTTAGGCTGCGCACAAACCGGAACCGGCAAAACCGCCGCATTTGCTATCCCTATTTTGCAAATGCTTTATAACAGTAAAGTAAACGACCGGGGAAACCGCCATGTAAAAGCATTGATCTTAACCCCCACACGAGAGCTGGCTATACAAATAGATGAAAGTTTTGCAGCTTACGGCAGGCATACCGGCATAAAACACCTTGTAGTTTTTGGCGGCGTATCGCAACATGCACAAACCAATGCTTTAAGAAATGGGGTAGATATTTTAATTGCCACACCAGGAAGATTACTAGACCTTATTGACCAGCGTTTCATTACCCTGCAGCATATAAAAATGTTTGTGTTGGATGAAGCCGACCGTATGTTAGACATGGGCTTTATACACGATGTAAAAAAAGTGGTGGCGTTATTACCAGAACAAAAACAAACCCTGTTCTTTTCTGCTACAATGCCTTTGGAAATAGCAGGCCTCGCTAACCGGATTTTGCATAACCCTGTAAAGGTGGAAGTAACACCCGTATCATCCACCGTTGAAAAAATAACGCAGGGCGTTTATTTTGTTGAGAAAGGAAATAAAAAGTCGTTGCTGCTGCACATACTTAAAGATGATAACATAAAAAGTGCATTGGTTTTCACACGCACCAAACATGGTGCAGATAAAGTGGTGAAAGACCTGAACCGGGTGAATATATCTGCCGATGCTATTCACGGTAATAAGTCGCAGGTGGCAAGGCAACGTGCATTAAATAATTTTAAAACAAGCCAGATACGTGTATTGGTAGCAACTGATATTGCAGCCCGAGGTATTGATGTGGAAGACCTGACGCATGTGATCAATTTTGAACTGCCTAACATTCCTGAAACCTATGTACATCGTATTGGACGTACGGGAAGAGCAGGTGCCAGCGGTATTGCACTTTCGTTTTGCGACGCTGAAGAGAAAGATTATTTGAGGGATATTAATAAACTGATCAATCCATCTGTACCGGTTATTAAAGATCATCCTTTTGAAATGGCTGGCAATGCTTATGCACCTGCACCACCACAGGGTCAGCGTACACCGAGAAAGCACATACCATCGCGGAACTATGCGCCTAATGAAAGAAGATGGTCACCCCAATCGAGAAATACAAGACAGGATTATAATAACTAAAGTCCTAAAAAAGCCCTGAAAATTTTTTCGGGGCTTTTTACTAATAAGTCACTTCTATATCTACAATGGATACTTTCCATCGCTGATCAGCTTTGCAGCTATCCGATTCGTTCAATGTAAAAGATGCACGCAGGCGGA
>JANPIA010000547.1:0-5059 GCA_031424735.1 Segetibacter sp. | reverse complement strand
TTTTAATAGAGGGTTGGTCAAAAGTGGTCAGACATGGATGAATATGGTGCAGAGTAGAATAAAGTCTTCTCATACTTACAATGAAGAAACGGCAGATGAAATAGCCAAAGAAATTGTGAACAATTATTATGAACTCTTCGCAGAGTTTCAGAAAACGCTGGAGGAACTTAGAAGTGGTAAACAAACTTCCTTTGATAAAGATTTTAATGCATAATGGAAATTGGCTTAAATACAATAGAGATCAATAATATTTGCAAAGTTCTTGAGATTTTTAATGAACTGGATGAGGTTATTGTATTCGGGTCACGAGCAAAGGGGAACTATAAGCCTGGCTCTGATGTTGACCTGGCGCTGAAGGGCAGAGATTTAAACTTGAAAGTTTTGTATGAATTAAGCAATGAACTGGACGAACTTTATCTACCTTATTTTTTTGACCTGTGTATCTATCATCAGATTGAAAATCCTGATCTACTAGATCATATAAATAGAGTTGGCATACCGCTATACATAAATTATAAGAAGGCATTATCAAATTACATCTTATAGGCACGTATAGTAGGAAGCCATTATTTGTAAGACCATCCTTATTGGCGTTACTGCTAACTACCTGGGGCGGTGCTCCTTTTGTTATTTACTCAGCTATTGGCCTATGCTGCAGTCGTTCCGTTTACGTGGAATATCGTGAAACCCGTTTGGTCGAAGTGTTCCAAGTATTGCTTCGATCTTACATGATTGCAGGACGGTATTCTTTCTGTCGCCCTACGGAAGAATGAAACCAACTAACTTCGAACCCTTGCTCCAGCAGGGTGTTACATTTAAATTTTTAGAAATTGATAGCTCTCCTTAACTTAATGACCTAATCTTAAGATATGAAATTACTTGTTGCACTCTTCGCAATGCTCTCAGTATGTTCAGAATGCATAGCACAAACAATCAAATTGGGAAGCAAAGTCGAAGTTCAATGGAGCGGTGGTATTTGGTATCCTGCGATCATAATAGATGAAAGTGATACGCAATATAAAATTCACTTAGATGGCGATGGTGCCAGTAGCGCCCGTGATCAGTGGATCAGCAAAAATATGGGTTTGATTAGAGGAGTAAACAACAACGCCACGGTTAAGCCTGTCAGTCAGGCTCAAGTTCCCGGAGTTGCGAAAAACGATAAACCATCAGCGACCAAAACGCCTGGTGCAAGTTCAACCGAAGCTGCCCAAAGTTCAACCAATACTGCACGATCATTGAATATTGGCGCTAACATCGAGGCTAAGCAGGGAAATCGGTGGTATGCGGCTCGCATAAAAGAAATAAAAGAGGCCAGGTATTTAGTGAAGTATAATGATTATAACGAAGAAGAATGGGTAACTATAGATCGGCTTCGGTTTAAGAATTTTCTTCCGGTAGAAAAATTAAGCGGTAACGCAGGCAAAGTATATATAAGAAGCATGTTGTGGATTGCCACCGGGTTCACCGAGCTTAGTTGGTGGTTCCTGGGAGATAATGGCGTCGTCGTAAATAATCCTGTTTCCGGTGTGAACCCCATCAATTTGGCGATGGAACAAGAAAACAATTTTAAGAACGTGGGTACTTATGTTATTCAAGGAGACATGATTAAGATGACCTGGCTGAATGGCACAACAACTAACCTTGGGTTGAAGTACAGGAATGGCGAAATTATTGAGATGGATGCCGGCGGAATAATGGTAAGGCAAAGGGGATTAGGCGATAATTACCGGATCAATGGCACCTTTAGTGGAAGGTCTTCATTCGGAAATGTGTCAAGCGCCGGTAAATACACCTTCTCCAGAGATGGTAGTGTGATAGTATCCAAGGCAGGGTATGTAACTACTACTGATGTAGCCGGAAAATCGGAAAACTCCAAACAAGGTAAGTATAATATTAAGGGTAATACATTGTCGATAGTATACACCGATGGTACCAAAGAAAATTCTACTATAGGCACCTTCGGTCAAGACAAGCTCGTAATTGATGGTGGATGGTTAACACTTCAATGATCGTTACATCAACTTGGGTATTGCTAGTATTTTGTAGCTGTCCAGTGGTAAACTAAACTGGTCCTTCAACATCCAAATCCCTATTGGTCGAAGTGTTCCGAAGGATCACTTCGATCTTTCATGATGGCAGGACCACCGCAATAATGGATGGCAGGTGTGTCCGGCATCGATGGATTGTTGTAGATGAATAATTGCTGCTGTAGTTTAGGAGGCAAAAAGCAATATATACCGTTACAAGTTTGGTGATAGTAAAACAACATTTTATAACTTTTGCTGTATTTAACAGGATGGATGCACTAAATCGCCCTCTTTACAAGGATATAGTTGTCGAAAGCCCCCGGTATGCCAAAAGGAAAAGGAACTTAAGCTACATGCCTGGGTTGTCATGAGTAATCATGTGCTTCTTATTTTGTTATGGTGTGTGCACGAAGGATAAAAACATGGGTAGCACAGCTATTTGAAAGCTTTTTTATGCCCATGCTATAGTTGCAGTTAACAACACCATGCAACAACGCTGCCATGACACCTGATGGCATAGAAACTTAAAATAACAGTTTACAGATATACCCCCACGTGATTAGCTGTTTTGTCAGGATTTTGCTTTTAAAAATGTGTTCACCTCCAGCCAATGCATAAATGCATCGAACCAGCGATTACTTGTTCTATTGGGGTTTCCAAGGCCGAACCCGTGACCCCCGTTTTGGTAAAGGTGAAATTCTACGGGTATGCCTGCTTTAAACCAGGAATCAATTACCCCAAACTGGCCTTTGAAAAGAAAATCGTCGGAAGCGATAACATTAAACATTGGAGGAGCGGTTTTAGGCACATCAACCGGGCCCATGCCACCATAGATCGGACCTATGAAAGCCAGTTTCATAATCTTAGAATGTAGTGTAGAATACATGGTTAAACCGGCACCTGCCGAAAAGCCAATCATGCCTATTCTGCCTGTATCAACACCCCACTCTTTGGCACGTTTTACAATCATTGCGTAGGCTGCCTCAGCATCTTCAAGCTGGTTCGACAGATCCATTTGCGCCGGAGCTGCTGTAGTATTTTTTGCAGTGTCGGATGAGGCGGCAGGTGCAGGGCGGGGGCGGTTCATCCAGTTCTTAAAGTCGTCTAACGAAGCCGGTGTTGGGTAAAGCCGGTACTTTAACACAAATGCCGCAATGCCTTTTTCTGCCAGTGCGGTTGCAACTTCCCAACCCTCGTTGCCCATTGACAGCCACCTGAAACCACCGCCCGGTGCCACGATTACTGCGGTGCCATTTGCCTTGCCAGGTTTGGGTAAAAAGGGAGTAAGCGTAGCAGTGACAATGTTCCGCGCCATTGGGTCGCCCCACTGGCGAAACCATGTTTCTTTTGCTGGTTGATTATCGACGCCTCCGGTACCAAGCAGAATAGCGTTCGGCTCAGCGGGGGCATCTAATGGATAAATGGTACCATCCTGCGCCATTACTGCTGTAGCAGAAAAAAGCAAAGTGGCTATCACGAATGATTTAGCCAGGGCTTTAAGTTTATTCGTCATGGTGGTTGGGTTGATTTAGTAGAAACTAAATATAAACTGTTTGGGGAAGTTTTGCGTGATGTATGTGAGAGCAGTTTGATGCCGTGATGCCGTCGTTTGTGTTGCTGCCAAACGGGGGAGCATGATTAACCCTGCTTTTCCTCTGCTTTTCTAAAGCGGGTTTTCGGAGAACAACATTTATTCTTATGTACAAGGTCATCCGTCGGAAGACCTCGCACAACCTTTTGCTGAAAAACTGGAATAACAGGCGGACAAGGATGTAGAATAGAATTTCTTGAGATGATTCCAAAACAATTTCTCAGTCAACCGAAACACTCAACATTCAAAATTTAGCATTCATAATAAATCTATTCCCTACTCACTACCCACACAATTACCCCTACAACCATTTCTTAAAAAACGCGATAATATCGGCCCTCATCTCTGGTGTTTCAATATGGCCAACGTTATATATTTTTAATTGCCACGCTGATGGAGCACCATCTTTTAGATAGGTTTCTTTTAGATCGCGATCAATCTTTTCCAAGCCTTTTAACGGCGTTAAAGGATCAAGTTTTCCGGCCAGGCCAAAATGAGGGCGGGGAGAAATAAGACTGTTTATCTGTGACGTAGTAAAATGATTCAACAGATCAGGAACATAATAGTAAACACCATGACGGTTCAAACCTTTTTCTTCACTTAAAGTTTGAAAATCGGTTAAACAACAAAGGTCCACACAAACCTTAATTCTTTCATCCAGCGCAGCTAACCACCATGCCATGGTGCTACCCATCGACATACCCATGGTACCTATTCGCTTATTATCTATATCCTCTCTTGTTTGCAGGTAATCCAGTGCACGAAGATTATCATACACCATCATTCCCCACATCACCTGCCCTTTCCAAAGCATGTCCTTAAACACCTCAAGTTCCGATAGGTTTCGCCGTTCGCCAAAAGCCCAGCTATCTAAACATAACCCGGCATAGCCTGCACGGGCAAATGCCAGTGCATAGGCAGGTTGCTGCATTTCTTTGCGGCCTTTTGTAAACTCTTCTTTACCCACTTCGTACTGGCCAAAATGCGAATGATTGAATAACACTACCGGCACTTTGCCCTTGGCGTTTTTTGGCTTTGTGAAATATGCAGGCACCAACTCAAACCCATTGATATCAAATAAAAGTTTCTCAGTAATCATTTCATCGGTTTCTTCCCTTGATACCACTTTTACAGTCATAGGCCTATGCCGGTCAGGCAATTTACCAAGCAAGCCGTACAACTCCTTTCTTCTGTCGTTCTTGGTAGAGGTTGGTGGTTCATTCGCTTGTAAGCTCATAGCGCTATGGTTAATTAAAGAGGTTGTTGAATGGCGTATACAACTTTGCAAGGTAGACACTGCTATTACCAGGAAGAGGCATGGTTTGGCAAAACGCTTCATTATTTTCATTAGATAGATGGAAAGGTGTTCGCAATGTAATTTTTTATTTGGGGTTGATGTGCCTTATCTATCTAATTATAATAGCCCATTGCTTGTTGG
>JANPIA010000546.1:0-7610 GCA_031424735.1 Segetibacter sp. | reverse complement strand
TAGCCGAAATTTTATACTTCAATGGTGAGGTGGATAAGGCAATTGCCTACGCCGAACAAAGCCTGAACCGCAGCGGACAGTATTATGATCTTCAGTTAAGACAACTTATTGGTCATGCTTATTTTCAAAAAAAGGATTACCAGAAAGCCTTGCCTTTGCTGGAGCATTACGTGAATACATCAGACAAAGTACGCCGGGAGGACCTGTATGAATTATCGTACACTTATTATCAAACCAACCAGTTAACTAAAGCCATTACGGGGTTTAAGCAGTTGGGTGGAAAAGAAGATTCGCTGGCGCAGAATAGTATGTACTTATTAGCCGATGCTTACCTTAAAACTAACCAGAAAGCCAATGCGAGGAGTGCATTTTTATTTTCCTCTTCCAACAGCAGTAATGCCATTCAGAAAGAGATCTCCCAGTTTCACTATGGCAAACTTTCTTTTGAATTAGGTTACCCCGATGTAGCATTGAACGAACTCGAAAGTTTCATCAGCCAATATCCGAACTCCGCTTATAATACCGAAGCGAAGGAACTGCTGGTGAGTGTGCTGGCAAACACCAATAATTACAAAGAGGCGCTATCGCTTTACGAGAGCCTGCCCACCAAGAGTGAGAATACCAAAAGGCTTTATCCACGCATGTTGTATGGGCGCGCTGTTGAGTATGTAAATGATCAGCGACTCGACCAGGCGGATGACCTGTTTACAAAGATCATCGACCTGCCTTATAATAATACACAGTTACCGTATACTTATTTTTGGAAGGGCGAGATAGCCTATAGGAATGGGAGCTACGATAAGGCGATTGAATACCTAAACTTTTATTTACGTAACCCGGCAACCAACGGTGAAGTAAATGCAACGAATGCACGTTACAACTTAGGGTACGCATATGTTCAAAAGGAAAATTATAACCAGGCGCTCACATTATTTGAGCAGATCACCAAAACGTTGAACACAAATTCAAGCTCTATTGAACAGGATGCATTTTTGCGTAGTGCCGATTCCTATTTCATGAATCGCAATTACAAAAAAGCGCTGGATATGTACGAGGTGATCATGCGCAATAATTTGCCATCCGCCGACTATGCTTTATACCAGAAAGCTTTGATTGCCGGTGCCGGAAATAAGACGGCGGAAAAAATATCGCTTCTGCAATCTGTTGAACAACGTTACCCCACATCGGCTTTTATTTCGGATGCCAACATTGAGATAGCCAATACCTATTTGGGTGAAGAAAATTACAGGGCGGCCATTGCCCCATTAAGCAGGATATTAAAAGATAAAAAAGGTGCACCGTATTATCCGCAGGTTTACCTAAAACTTGGCGTGGCTTATTTTAATCTCGATAACAATGCTGATGCACTGGATAATTTTAAAAAACTGGTATCAACCTATCCCAATTCGCCGGAAAGTGACGACGCGGTAGATTATGTTCGCAACATTTTTATTGAGAACCAGAAGCCCGAGGAGTTTGTATCGTTTATGCGCCTGAGTGGTAAAACGGTTTCGTATGGCGAAGAAGATTCGTTAACCTATGCATCAGCAAACATTCGGTACAGCAGTGGCGACCTGAACAATGCCCTTACAGGATTCCAGGGCTACCTCAATAAATTTCCCGACGGGCGTTATGCCCTGGATGCGAGCTACAATCTTGCTGAGATTTACGACAACAAAAAAGACTTTGCCAATGCTATAAAAGGCTATGCTTACATCGCGTCCAAAGCACCTAACAAATACGCAGAAAAAGGTGTGCTGCAGGCTGCCCGTATCAGCTTTTTTGAATTGAAAGATTTTGCAGGCGCGGAGCAATATTTTACCCAGCTAAAAGAAATTGCAACATCGGACGATGCACGTATGGAAAGTATGCGGGGCTTACTCCGGTCGCAATACCGGTTGAACAAATGGAAAGAAGCCGTGCCCAATGCACAGGAACTGTTGCTGAAAAAAAACATTGCCACCGACGACCGCATCATGGCAAATATGGTGGTTGCAAAATCTTATCACCAGAACAACGATGTAGAATTGGCAACCTCTGGCTACCGTACTGTAATTGGTTTAGGCAAATCTGAATTTGCCGCAGAGGCGCGCTACCAGCTTTCAAAAATTTTGTTTGACGAGGGCAAGTATGCTGAAGCGGAAAAAGCAGCATTTGAAGTGATCAATAAAGCAGGCTCTTACGAGTTTTGGACAACAAGGGCATACCTGTTGTTAGGAGATATTTACTGGAAACAAAAGGATTACTTTAATGCGGAAGCAACCTTTAAAAGTGTTGCAGAAAACGGAACAATTACAGAGTTGAAAGAAGAAGCACAAACCAAACTGAAAGCAGTTGTGGATGAAAAAAACAAAAGCAGCAAAGTAGAATAGTAAACCCCGGAAAAATCAACATGAAACGTTTAGCAATCATTGTTTTTATCATAGTATCTGCAACTTCTGTGCAGGCACAGCGTAACGACAGTACAAAAAAGACGGTGGTAGTCACCTCATCGTACAAGCCGAGCTTAAAGCCTGCAGCAAAAATAAATTTTAATGCTGCTGCGCCGGTGCTCGATTCATCAAAACCAATTTTGAATTACAATGTCCCATCGCAGAACCTGTTTTTCTCGTACCAGCCGGTAGCGTTAAAGCCGATGGCGCTGGCGGTTGATACATCCCTGGACTGGCAAAATTATAACTACATAAAAGCCGGGTTTGGCAATTTTAAAACACCCTTCGTGCAGGCTGGTCTTTCGTTTGGCGATGGCAGGGGTTCGGTCATCAGTGTGAAAACACAACATATTTCCTCCAAAGGAAATTTGCCGTTTCAGCAATACAGTAAATCTGGTGCCAATGTAATGGGTGTAATGAGCAACGAAGGTAACAGTGAGTGGCGTGGCGATATAGGCTTTGATAACAGCACGCAATATTGGTATGGCTTTCAACCCGCAACCTTAAATTTTTCCAAAGATGATTTGAAGCAAACCTTCACCACCTTTAAAACTAAGATCGGCGTAAAGAACAAGAATAAGAATTCGTTTGGGGTTGACTACAACCCGTCTGTATCGCTTAACCTTTTTGGCGATAACCGGAGCGGGAAGGAAACCAGTTTTTTACTGGACGCACCAATAACAAAAACCGTGGCGGAAGATTTTGGTATTCGGGTTGGCCTGGTTGCTGATGTAACCAGTTATAAAAGAGGAGCAGGACAAACTATAAAAAACAACCTATATTATATCACACCAACTTTAATTATTAAAAAGCCGAATGTAAATGTGGATGCAGGTGTTACACCATCGTGGGATAACAAGGCGTTTAAACTGTTGCCAAATATCAATATAGCTTATAAACCAGAGCAGGTGCCTTTTGCATTGCAAGGTGGATGGTTAGGCTACTTTCAAAAAAATACCTTTCAGTCGCTGGCAAATTTTAATGCATGGGTGTTTCAGCCAACCAACTTATTGAATACGAGAATCAGCGAACAATACGCTGGCTTTAAAGGATCGGCAGGAAATCATTTTACGTTTAACACACGGGTTTCAGCACTGAAGTTTACCAATGCCGCCTTGTTTGTGAACGACAGCATCGACGGCAAAACATTTGATGTATTGTATGAGCCTTCAATGAAAGCCATTCGTTTACATGGCGAAGTAGGTTATACCGTACAGGATAAATTCTCGTTGTTAGGAAGTGTAAATATTACCAAATACCGCGCCTTGCAAGTAAATGAGAAGGCATGGGGCTTATTGCCTTTGGAAGCAACCGCCGCGGTGCGCTGGCAAATATTGAAAGACCTGCAATGGAAAACCGACCTGTTTTTTTGGGATGGAACGCAGTCGCGTGATAAAGCAAAGAACAGCCATAAGCTAAAGGCGGCTTTCGACCTTAGTACCGGGCTAGAGTTTACCGTAATGCCTAAGCTAAGTTTATGGGCGCAGTTTAATAATCTTCTCAACAATCGCTACCAGCGCTGGAACCAATACGAGGTGTTAGGTTTTAACGTATTGGGTGGGATTGTTTATCAGTTTAACCAAACAGGTAAATAAACTTTGGCTAAGTATGATTTGCCGTTGTGCACCAGGAGCACCTATAAATTTTTATCTCCCGCAGGTATAAAATTAATGTTTTGCGAAAAGTTTTTTGGTTTTCATTAGTAGCAGACGATTATCGTATGGGTAAATCTTAACGATCAATTTTACACCAGGCATACTAGCTATTGGCTAGTGACGGAATAACTTCAAAGGAGAGTTGGGATCACATAAAAACTTTCTCCTTTACAATATTGCGAATTATAGTTCGAAATAGTGAGATAACTACGCTATAAATAGTCCACCTTTCCAAAACAAAGCAATTGTAATTGCGAACCTTTGAATTAAAGATTTAATTTTTTTGTACCGGTAATAATAACATGAAATGCCTGTTACTACTGACTTACATGCAGTTGGTTTTGTAATAAGGTGACATAATAGCTTGCTTTTATACCGTGGATTGTTGTTTGTGCTACCACAGATGAATTTAAATAGCTGGTAGCAGCCCAAATAATACAAACCATTTTAAAATATGAACCTTAACAATTATACCATCAAATCGCAGGAAGTGATACAGCGTGCCCAGCAGGTAGCGTTCAATAATGGTAACCCTAATATTGAAACCAATCACCTGTTAAAAGCGCTGATTGATGATGAGGAAAGTTCCATCGATTTTTTACTGAAAAAGAATAATGTAAACGTTGCCTTTGTTGAAAGCAAGGTGGATGAGGCGATCGCAAAGCTTCCTAAAACTTCGGGCGGTGAGCCGGCGCAATCGGTTAGTCGCGATATGAACAATGTGTTGTTAAAAGCAAACGCTGCTTTAAAAACTTTTAAAGATGAATTTGTAAGTGTTGAGCATTTGTTACTAGGATTATTGCAGGCAAACGATGATATGGCAAGGCTTTTAAAAGATGCCGGTTTGGATGAGAAGGGATTGGTAACTGCAATAAAAGATCTGCGGAAAGGGTCAACCGTTAATTCGCAAACATCTTCGCAGCAATATAATTCGTTGCAGAAGTATGCAAGAAATTTGAACGACATGGCCAGGGATGGCAAACTCGATCCTGTAATTGGTCGCGACGAAGAGATAAGAAGAACACTCCATATCTTAACCCGACGCAGTAAAAACAATCCCATTTTGGTTGGCGAACCCGGCGTAGGTAAAACTGCGATAGCCGAAGGTTTAGCCCACCGTATTGTGAATGGCGATGTGCCGGAGAACCTGAAAAGCAAGATCATTTATGCATTGGATATGGGGCAACTTATTGCCGGTGCGAAATACAAAGGTGAGTTTGAAGAACGTTTAAAAAGTGTGGTGAAGGAAGTGGGAGAGAGCGATGGCGAGATCATCCTGTTTATTGATGAAATACATACACTGGTTGGTGCCGGTGGTGGCGAAGGCGCTATGGATGCTGCTAATATTCTAAAGCCCGCTTTAGCACGTGGCGAACTTCGGGCTGTTGGTGCAACTACCTTAAACGAGTATCAGAAATATTTTGAGAAAGACAAAGCATTGGAACGACGTTTTCAAAAAGTGATGATTAATGAACCGAATGTGGAAGATGCTATTTCAATTCTTCGTGGGTTGAAAGACCGGTACGAAACGCATCACCACGTTCGTATAAAAGATGAAGCGATCATAGCAGCGGTGGAACTCAGCCAGCGGTATATGACCGACCGCTTTTTGCCCGATAAAGCCATCGACCTGATTGACGAAAGCGCCGCGAAGCTTCGTCTTGAAATGAATAGTATGCCGGAAGAGTTGGATAAGCTGGAAAGAAATATTCGCCAATTGGAAATTGAACGCGAGGCCATCAAACGCGAAAACGATGAGGACAAACTGAAGCAATTATCTATCGAGATCAGTAATCTTTCTACTGAACGGGATACACTAAAAGCCAAGTGGCAGCAGGAGAAAGACCTGGTTGAAAAAATTCAGAACGCGAAAGCTGAAATTGAGAATTTGAAACAGCTTGCAGAGCAGGCCGAACGTAATGGTGAATACGGTAAGGTTGCAGAGATACGCTACGGGAAAGTGAAAGAGCAGGAAACTATCATTGGCGAATATTCAAAAAAGCTGGAGGAAATTAGTGAGAATAAGCGATTGCTTAAGGAAGAAGTGGATGCAGAAGATATAGCCGAAAACGTTGCAAAAGCTACCGGCATTCCCGTTACTAAAATGATGCAAAGCGAACGGCAAAAGCTGTTGCACCTGGAAGCGGAACTGCACAAAAGGGTAGTGGGACAGGATGAGGCTATTGAAGCCGTTGCCGATGCCATCCGCAGAAGCAGGGCTGGTTTGCAGGATCCCAAAAAACCCATTGGTTCCTTTATATTTCTCGGTACAACCGGGGTAGGTAAAACCGAGTTAGCCAAAGCATTAGCAGATTACCTGTTTGACGATGAGGGAATGATGACGCGGATAGACATGAGCGAATACCAGGAGAAGCATACCGTAAGCAGGCTGGTTGGTGCGCCTCCCGGTTATGTAGGTTACGATGAAGGTGGACAGTTAACAGAAGCCGTTCGGCGCAAACCTTACAGTGTTGTGTTGTTGGATGAAGTAGAGAAAGCGCATCCCGATGTATACAATGTATTGTTGCAAGTGTTGGATGATGGCCGCCTTACCGATAACAAAGGTCGCGTGGTGAACTTTAAAAACACCATTATTATTATGACAAGTAATATGGGCAGCTCCATTATACAGGATGCGTTTGAAAATGTTGATGAAACCAATAAAGAAGTAGTGGTTGAAAAAACGAAAGATGAAGTAATGAACCTGCTGAAGCAAACAATTCGTCCTGAGTTTTTAAATAGAATCGATGAGATCATCATGTTTCAGCCACTGATGAAAAAAGAAATAAAGGGTATCATTAAAATACAGTTGCAGGGCTTAAAAAGCTTAGTGGCACAAAGCGGTATACAGCTTGAGTTCAGCGACTATGCTTTGGATTACCTGGCAGAGAATGGATACGATCCACAGTTCGGTGCCCGCCCTTTAAAGCGCTTAATTCAAAAGGAAATTATTAACCAGCTTAGTAAACGAATTTTGGCGGGAGACATTGATAAAACGCACCCGGTATTGGTAGATGTATTTGACGGTGTGGTGGTTTTTAGAAATGAGCTGTATGAGGTGGTAGAGAATTAACACAGAATCAAAAGGGGGCGCTTCGATGGAAGCACCCCTTCTAATTTTTATGGAGCAGAAACCCATTCTTTTGCCTGCTGTAACGCTGCACGGCTAAATCCTTTAAACTCGCCGGGCATTATTTTGCCGAATACATAGGTAAAGCCGATAACGCCTTCCTGGTCGGTTACAATAGCAACCTTGCTCCATCTCATCAAATATTGATAGCCTAAAACGCCATCGTTCAACCAAGCTTCCAAGGTGAAGTTACTAACGCTTGTATCAAGCAATAACAAGTATTTCATTTTTCGGTTTTTTTCGGCGTAAGCCTCAAATGCCGGAAAAAGTGTTTCGATATAATCATCCGCAGTAACCTTTCCATTGGCAATTATCCCGATCACATCAGGCGGAAGGTCACTCATTAAAGAAAGCATAACAATCGATTTAAGATTTTTTCTTTTTCAATTTTTC
>JANPIA010000545.1:0-18272 GCA_031424735.1 Segetibacter sp. | reverse complement strand
TGTGGTGCGTACTCTACTTCATCAGGGTTGGTGATTTCTGCAAGTGTCATCGGCTTCCTGATAACCTGGTTCAAGCCAAGATGGTCAGATAGCTTTTGCGCTTTGCCTACATTCAATTTTCCAAACTCATACTTCGCAATCAATCTTCCCTTTCTCATCAAGGCAGAGTCCACCATGCTCAGAGCATTGTTGAAGGTGCAAATAATTTGCACGTTCAAACAGTCGCTTAGCAAACCATCGCTCAGGTTAAGCAGGTTACTAACAGATGAACTGCTGTTCACCTTTCTATCCATGATGATGTTCTCCGCATCTTCAATCACCAACACCGCGTTCGGGTTATCAATCAACAAGTCGATAAACTCGGGGTTCATCAAATTGTCGGCAACAGAGGGAGATACAAACAACACCTTTTTCTTTAACCCGCCAATCAAATGACGCAGGTAAGTTGTTTTCCCCGTACCTGGTAAACCGTGCAATAAAATTATTCCCTTGTCATTTTCCTTCATCAACCGTTGCCTTATCACCGCTTCCACATCTTTAAAATCGTCGTTGTAGTACAGGTCAATGTCGAGCAAGGTTTCTTTAATTTCCAGGCTCTTCAAATCAAGCCCATGCACACTGCTGGTGATGATGTTGATCTCAAATGGTTCCTTTTTTTCAGGGTTCTTGCATTCAAGCAAATCCTTCACCATCTTATCCACAACCGCATCCTCGCTCATTGTGTAAAGTATCTCAGCGTATGATGAACCCAGTTCAATCATCATCCTATTCTTCAGCACAAAAACTGTTCTTGAAAATTGCTGTATCCCTTCATGCCTGTTATAAAAGCACGACTGGTGAATATCAACAACCATCTCCTTAAACTCACTGCTGATGTATGCAAAAGCCTTGGTCACATCCACATCATCCACCAAAGTAATAGATGGAACTTGCCTAAAACAATTCACATAAAAAGCCTTTCCTTCTATATACTGGTTGCCGAAAATGTTTCCGTTGCGGGTTAAGCGTCTTTGCCTAATCATTTTTCTAACACCTTCAACAATCTTGAACGATGCCATAATTAAAATCCAAACCATTATTAATGTTCCCAATAAAGTTCCCATAACTGTGTAATTAAATACTGTCAATTTATTTTGTTTCATTCATTTCTTTCCTGTTTCAATCGTTTTACAAGAGCACGCATAGTTGTATGTTTTGTTTACTTATAAAATTTGTTTTTGTTACCAGCGACATAATGTCCTTCAACATCGTTGTGTCACTCACTTATACTTGCAACACACTCCTCGTCATTGCGAGGAGGAGGTACGACGCCGAAGCAATCCCCCGCGCACAAACCCGTTTCATTTCAAGGGGATTGCTTCGTACCTCGCAATGACGAACTTCTGTTGTCATCCTGAGCTTGTCGAAGGATTGTTCATCCTCACTTACTGCTCATCAAGGCTTCGACAAGCTCAGCCTGACAAATACAACAGTGCCGCATTAACAATTCAATCAACATTCTCAATTCAACATTCATCATAGTCTACTTCAACACCTTATTCGCTCAGCCTGAGCTTGCAAACGCATGAGGCTTTGCCTTTAAAGCGAAACCCATTCCCACGATATAACCCACAGCATCCTTCAATGCATCGTTACTTTCAAAGTTTGGATCAACATTTCCAAATATTTTATCTTCTACGTCACCTTCATTTTTCTTCCTGTAATAAAAAGCCCGGTCACATTCAATGACCGGGCTTTCCTTTACATGCTGAAACATTTGCTGCTTCTTCATTCAAGTATTCTCCGGTGGTTTAAATGCAAACTCATCATTCATTGTAAACAGCACACAATTATTCCCCGAATTTTTTAATAACTCTATGCCACTATGCATAATTGATGCACTGCGCCACTGCTGCTTTTTATTGGGTTTGTTATGTAACTGTCTCATACTTTTTTTCCGTTTCTGTTCCATTAGAGGCAAGGCTTCTAAACTTTGCATAAACGTTTTCTTAATTGTTTTTTTCTTCTCGTCCCCTTTAGACATATAGGTGCTAACAAAAAACCCCGCTTAATGCGGGGCTTCATGTTCAGTTAGTTTTTGTTGTACTTAACTTTCATTATAACATGCCCCGCAAACAGTAAAATCCGGTAGAGGACTAAACCATTTTAAAGTTTCTATATGTAAATTCCTGCGCTGCATGTTATGAAATGTTTATAATGATTTTGGTAATGCAAACATACATTTATCTTTTTGTCATTAACAAATATTTTGCAAAATAAATTTTGAAACGCATCACACAGATTTGGTAAAGTAGCAGTGAAATCGACGGTTTCAGGGCAGAAAAAATAGGATATATTCTCTTTTAGATCCATTCATTTTTCGAGCATCATAAAATAATGGAACTGACCCTATGCGTGTTTGAAAGCTTTTTACTTACAAATCTATATGCGTTGCCAACACGGTTTCACCAAAAAAAACACTTGCGTGGTTATTGAAATCGTTGGCGGAGTCTGTTGTAAAAAAACGGCGGGAATTTGCCTTACTACACAATTTGTCAACTTCCGGATGACGCTTCAGGTAGTCAGCCAAACTGGTGGCAACTATTTCTCCCTGCGATAACAATTGAATACCTGCCGGCAGGTGTTGTTGAATCTTATTTTTCAATAACGGGTAATGCGTACAGGCCAATAAAATCGTATCGATTGAAGGTGATTGAGCCAGGAGGTTTTTGAGATTTTTTTCTATAAAATAATCAGCACCATCATTAGCATATTCATTGTTTTCTACTAACGAAACCCACATTGGGCAGGCTTCCTGGTATACCTGCACGTCCGGATAAAATTTTCGAATTTCTATTGGGTACGAATTAGACTGTACTGTTCCGTTTGTGCCTAAAATGCCCACATTTTTCGTGCTGCTAAACCTGCCCACCAATTCTGTTGTGGGTCTAATAACACCCAACACTTTTTTGTCAGGGTATTGCGCCGGCAGATTTTTTTGTTGAATATTTCGAAGTGCTTTAGCAGAGGCAGTGTTACAGGCTAATATTACCAATGGGCATCCTTGCTTGAAAAACCATTGAACACACTGCCAGGTATATTGGTAAACTGTTTCGAACGATCGTGAACCATAAGGGGCCCGCGCATTATCGCCAAGGTATAGATAATCATACTGTGGTAGCTGGTGCACGATCTCTTTTAAAACCGTAAGCCCGCCATATCCACTATCAAAAACACCTATGGGTTGGTACATATGCGAAAATAAAAGAACCACGCGGCTAAGCGTGGTTCCGTATTAAAAAATATATTTCAATAGATACTATTGTCTTTTTGGCGCAGTTTTAGTCGGCGCTGGTTTAGCGGTTTGTGGTTTAGTAACAGGCTTTTCCTCGGACGCTTCGGCGCTTCCACTGCGCAATTGCTCGGGCAATACAATGCCGAGTTGCTTGGCTACTTTTTCAAAAACGTTTTCAACTTTATTGGAACCCATAAACTCAATTGCATCCGGTTTCAAAACAATCAGGTAATTGTTTGCCTGTAGTACCTTGCCATAGGCAGCTACTACTCTCTCATATAAAGGGTTTGCAAGCATCTGGCGTTTAGCCTGCGATTTCTGCTGACTGATCTGCTGCCAGTATATGATGTTAGCGGCCATTTGATTCTTTTGATTTTTTACATAGTCTAAAACGGCGGCGGGTTTTTTTTCAGCCGAGTCACGCTTGTATGAGCTATCCAAACGGTTGTATTCTTTCAAATTGAAATCGTACTCAAGTGCAAGTGAGTCTCTTTCATAAATCTGCACCAGGCTGTCAACATTTCTATAGGTGGGCATTGCCTGAACCATAATGTCTAAATCGAAAACCCCAATTTTTTGAGCACTTGCTTTGCTTCCTGCAAACACACTTCCTGCTACTGCCAGGAATACAAATAAAACTTTTTTCATCTTTTTCATTTTTGTTTTCTATATGTGAAAGGTTTGCAATGTTGTGTTGTTTAAAGCACTGCAATTTTGTAAAATTTATTTTTTTAACTGATACCCTACCTGATCCCCAGTTCTTTTAAAACATCATCGCTTTTGTCGAGTTTTGGGTCGGCGAATATAACGGTAATTCCTTCACTTTTATCCAGTACAAAATCGTAACCGCGGTTCACAGCCATCTTTTGAACGGCGTTGTACACTTTATCCTGCACAGGTTTAACTAACTTTTGTCTTTCCTTAAAAAGGTCGCCCTCGTATCCAAATCTTTTCTTTTGCAAATCGCGAACTTCTTTTTCACGGTTGAATAATTCGTCTTCTCTTTTTTTCTTCAACTCATCACTCAGCATAAATTGTTCTGCATCAAAATTCTTATACATCTGATCGAGCGATGATTGCTTTGTATCAATTTCCCTTTGCCATAAAGATGCGGTTTCAGAGAGCTTTTTATCCGCGTCTTTGTAGGCTGGTATCTTATCTAAAATATACTTTGTATCGATGATTGCGTAGCGCTGTGCGGTTACCGAAACAACACTGAAAAGAAGAATGCAAACAATGAAGAATAATTTTTTCATACAAGTTTGTTTAGTTTTTTATGGGAATATTATTCGGGCTCAAAACCAAGCATAAAGGTAAATCGTGCAGCATCCTTCAGCTTATTGTTGGGCGAATACCTATCTAATCCTATGCCATAATCAAAACCTAATAAGCCAAACATCGGCAGGTAAAAACGCATGCCTAAACCTACGCTGCGGCGCAACCTGAAAGGATTGTATTCCTTAGTGCTATACCATCCGTTTGCCGCTTCAAAAAAGCCAAGGGCAAATATGGTACTGCTGGGGTTAAGGCTTAAAGGATACCTCATTTCAACGGTGTACTTATTAAAAATGGTAAAAAACCTTTGGGCACTTTGCTGGTCTGGGTTAATGCGGGGATTACTATTGTCGTAAACCGGGTAGCCCCTGTGCGCAATGATATCGTAACCCAACAAAGCAAAGTTGTTACTAAGACCCGCATCGCCCACCTGGAAACGCTCAAACGGCGATACCTGCAGATCTTTATTGTACCTGCCTATGTATCCCAATTTAACCGCGGTTTTCATTACAAACTGTTTGTTTCTTTCGGCACCATGTGGCTTACCAAACGGCACATACCATTCACCGTTAAATCTCCATTTGTGGTATTCAACTAACTCGTAGGGGTTTTTTGCATTTACCCTGTTTTTATCAATTAATGAATAAGGAGGGGTTAGCTGTGCACTCAACAAAAACGACGAACCATTGCTCGGGAAAATCGGTTGATTAACAGACGACCGCTGCAACGCAAGCTTCACATTGAAGTTGTTTGAAAAACCATTGCTGAACCCTTCAAAAATCTGGTAATCTTTCAACCGGTAGCGGGTGTAGTTTAATGAAGTTACAAAGCTGAAAAAATCATCGGGCCATTTAAGCTGCTTACCCAGGCTTATACCCATACCTGTAGTTTGAATGTACGAATCGGCACTGGTGTAATTATACCTTCCTGTAGAGTTATCGTACAAACCATTACGAAACTTTGTATCGTAAACACTTACTGTAAACGAGTTTCGTTTTTTACCGCCTAACCATGGTTCGGTAAACGAGAAGTTATAGGAACGAAATGCCTTACCATTACTCTGTACCCTTAAACTTAACTTCTGACCGTCGCCGGTTGGTAACGGATCCCATGCTGATTTCTTCCAGATATTTTTTATGGAGAAGTTGTTGAATGATACACCAAGCGTACCAGTTAAACCAATACCACCACCAAAGCCTGCGCTAAGTTCCAACTGGTCGCTCGATTTTTCTTCAACAGAATAGTTGATATCCACGGTGCCATCATCGGGGTTCGGTATGGGGTTGATGCCAATTTTTTCCTGGTTAAAATAGCCGAGGTTGGCTATCTCCCTGTTTGAACGGATGAGGTCGGCACGGCTGAATTTTTCACCTGGTATGGTACGCAATTCCCTGCGGATAACATACTCTTTGGTTTTATCATTACCGGCAATGCGAACATTTTTTATGGTTGCCTGCGGACCTTCTACTACCCTTATCTCATGATCGATGGTGTCGTTATAAACAGCGGTTTCAATGGGCTCCGTTCTAAAGAAAAGGTATCCATCATCCATATACAAACCGCTAATGTCGCCACCTTCGGGTGTAAGTTGTTTACCCAGTTTCTTGCTAAGGGTTTCTACATTATAAATATCACCTTTCTGTATACCCAATATGGCGCTTAAAACGCTGTCGGAATACTTGGTATTTCCCCGCCAGGCAATGTTTCCAAAATAATACTTGTGCCCTTCGTTTACCTTCAAATCTACATTTATGTTACCATCAGCGTTTGAATACACAGTATCCTTTTCAATAGCGGCATCTCTATAACCAAGCGAATTATAATATTCAACAATCTTCTCTTTGTCTTCTTCAAATTTCTTTTCGTTGAACTTGGCCGACGATAATTTTATCCGCACATATGGATCTAAAAGTTCCTTTGTTTTTGTAGGATAGAGGTAGCCAGCCTGTTTTAAGTATTCTGAAAATGTAAGATGGTCGGGGGCGGCATAGGCGCCTTTTGAATCTGGTTTTTTAAAGGAAAGGCGTGTCATTTCCTTGGTGCCTTTCATTTGCTTTTTAAGCTTTGAATCCGATACCGTATTGTCAACAAAGTTTATCTCGTTTATCTTAACCTTAGTTCCCTTATTTACATAAAAAGTAAGGTTGTGCGAATTCTCAACGCTAACATCGTTTGTTTCTTCAAGCTTTGTACTAACACCACGAAAACCCTTATCCGCATAATATTTTTCAATGGCTTCAATAGAGGAACGACGAATATTCTCCGTAATAATTCTGCCCCTGATCAATCCTACTTTACCCGTCAGGTCTTCCGCCTCAGTTTTACGAATTCCTTTAAAATAAAAATTTGCCAAACGGGGGCGTTCGGTAACTGCAATTTCTATAGTTATATCTTTTTCCTTCAGGCTGGTGACGTAAATATCAACACTGCTGAAATAGTTTTGTTTCCAAAGGTTGGTGATGACTTTTGCAAAATTGTCTCCACCTGGTATGGTAACTTCATCACCCACATTTATATTGGCAACAGACAGGAGAAGCGCCTGGTCGAAAAACTTGTTACCTGTTATGGTAATTGCAGCAATTTTATACTTACGGGGAACTTTTTGTGTAAATAAATTTTCAAGATTAACATCGATGGATGTTGGCTGACTACTGTCCGAAACTACCTGTGCATTCGTTTGCTGAAATAGCCAACATGCCGCAATAAATAGTAAGGGTTTATAAAATTTCTGCATCAATATCCTGTTTGGGTTTTCCGGGGGCTGTAGCGCACACTTACGGTAGTCTAAAAAGTTAAAGCAATGAGGGGCAAATTAACGGGAATATTTAAAAGTGTTTGTTAAATAGTGCATTGCTAAAAGCTTATCATTCATATTATAAAAAGCGTTGTTCTTCCTGTACTTGCTCGCTTATTTTTCCAAAGCGCCGCTCCCTCCCCTGAAAATCTAACAATGCCTGGTAAAGGTTTTCTTTCCGGAAATCGGGCCATCGTGTATTGGTAAAATACAGTTCGGAATAAGCTAACTGGTAAAGTAAAAAATTACTGATTCTAAACTCGCCGCTGGTTCTAATCATCAGTTCCGGGTCAGGAAAATTTTTGGTGCACAGGTAGCTTTCAAAAACTTCATTGTCGATATCGTCTGCCAACAGTTTGCCTGCCTTTACATCGGCACCCATCGTTTTAACAGCATTTATAATTTCCCACCGGCTGCTGTAACTTAATGCCATTACCAGGTTCAAACCGGTGTTATGGCTTGTTAGTTCAATCGCCTCCTGCATTTCGTTTTGCGCATATTCAGGCAACATTTGCATATTGCCAATAACATGCAGTTTTATATTATTCTTATTCAACGTTTCCACTTCGTTGCGAATAGTTTCCACCAGTAACTCCATTAAGCCATTTACTTCATCGGCTGGCCGGTCCCAGTTTTCGGTGCTGAAGGCATACAAGGTCAGATACCGCACGCCCAATTCGGCGCAGCCCTCCACAATATTGCGCACACTTTCCACGCCGTGATAATGCCCAAACAACCGGTCTTCCCCTTTTTCTTTTGCCCACCTACCGTTGCCATCCATAATAATGGCAATGTGTACAGGCAACCTTGTCAGGTCAATATCATCTTTAAGATCGTGCATAATGCAAACCTTTTTAAGGTGGGCAAATGTAGTTAAATAGCGGAATTACTATTCAAAAGAATTACCTGCCCTAAACGCAAAAGGCAGGATTTTGCAAATTTTATTATAAAACAGTTAGAACATTATTGGACCAAACTGTACTGCAAAAATCAACATCGTTGCATCGCCCTCTTGTACGCCAAACAAATATCAGCAAACCCAAAAACGATCGCTGCTAAAAAAACCCGCTCATCCGGCGGGTTATAAAAAGTTTAAGTGGTATTAATAAGTGGGGCACCTGTACGAAGAAATGTTGAACGAAACGCCTACCTGTGCCAGCACATAACCATCTTTCTGCTGGCTGTTACCACGTTGCCTGCCTTTTACACCAATGGGTAACCCGGTTTCGTAACTACGGTCGGCAAGTAGCTGTGCCACAGACGCAGCGCCGTTTGGCAACAATGTAAATGCATCGGGTGTATAAGTAGTACTCACATCATCCAGGTAGTCTGTATTGGTAAAGCGGTATCCCACCTCGCCAAATACGTTCACACTTTCCGATACATTGTATTTAAAGCCAACAGCAATTGGTATGCAAACCGCCATGGAGCTGTAAGGCTTGCGATCGGGGTAAGCCGAGCTTCCCTGCCCCTCGGTGCCCAACGGGCGAAGAAAATGTTTTTCAGTATTTAAGTACGCATAAGGATCGTAAGAAAAAATACCAACGCCCAACGATACATAGGGCGTGTACGTATAACCGGAAACGCCCGGATAAAATTTAAAGAAATTGAAATCGCCACTTAGCGATAGCTCCCAAATGTTGGAATTGAAACTCAGGTTCCTTCTTTTTTGGGTTTCGTTTTTACTGTAAATATCGGAGTAGCCTAACTGCGCATAGTTGGCAGCCACTTTAATGCCTATGTAATTGCCAAACTGCTTTCTGAAAAAAGCGCCTGCACTAAATTTTGGCCGATTGAGCGCTGCCCGGGTATTGAGGTCGCCAAAGTAATGGCCGGCACCAATGGCTAGACCAAATTCACCCTCCTGCACATAGCTTTCAAGTGTTTGCGACTGGGCGGCTGTAAACAAAAAGGCCGACAACAAAACAGCAGATAATTTCTTGATGATCATGTTTGCAAAGCTAATTGAATGTAAGATTAAGGAAAAAAATTGTGCGATGGCTTAGCGAGCGGCTAATTCCTCTTATCCAATCCCCATGTTAACTTTTCCCTAAGGGTGGATAGAAAACTGTTTTCGTTGAGCCTTACCAGGTTGATGAAGAAGTTCTCCTTTTTTACGGCCAACTGAATTTCCTTTTCAACTATTTCGCGGCGCGCATCCATTGCACATATAAATTGCTCGGTTCTGCCTTCCACTTCAAAGCTGATAATATTATCGTCGGGTACTATAATGGAACGAACATTGAGATTGTGTGGTGCCACGGGTGTTATAACAATGCTGCCGCTATCGGGAAAAACAATGGGACCATTACAGCTCATATTATAACCGGTGGAACCGGTGGGTGTAGAAACGATGAGCCCATCCGCCCAATATGAATTGAGAAACTCACCGTTCAGGTAAGTATGTATTTTGATCATAGGCGATGTATCCCGTTTGTGTATGGCAAATTCGTTTAGCGCAAAAGGCGCATCGCCAAACAAGGGAATGTTGGCATCCAAATGCAGCAAGGTGCGCTGATCAACCATATAGGTACCATTAACCAGCGATTCAACCGCACTGAGCATCCCTTCCTGCCCGAGGCTTGCCAAAAAGCCCAGCCTGCCAAAGTTGATGCCGAGGATCGGGATTTTTTTATCGCGTACAAGGGTGGCGCTGTCCAGCATGGTTCCATCGCCGCCAAGGCTTATTACAAAATCAAAGCTTTCATCCAGTTCGGTATGAGACGAAAAGCTTCCAAACTTTGTGGGCAGCATGTTTACAGCGCAATGTTGTTCGGTTAGGGTTTCGTACAACCATATTTCTATATGATGCCGGGTTAACTCTTCAAGCAGGGTAAGCAACTGGCTTTCCTGGTCAACATCTAAACCCCTGCTGTAGATGGCTATTTTCATTGCATGTTATAATTGATATTGCATAACACCGGTGCGCAAAGTTATTGGGCACAAGTGTGCGACGCAACAAAGGTGCGGTTATATTTTGCAGCCGGGTCCATAAATAAATATTTAAAAATCTGCTTTTGTATGAAAGAAAAAACCGCCTTCGCCCAGTTGGTTAAAGCTGTATTCTAACTTAAATACGAGATCGTAAAAAGTAATTATATCGATACCCGCGCCATAAGTATGGAGTAGCTTGTTATTGAAGATGCTGTTTCCGGGATCAGGATTGTAGGAATACCCCGCATCGCCGTAGCCTTTTAAAAATACGCGTAGCGGAATTTTATCGTGCGTTTTTGTTCCGATGGGATTGCGAATGGAAAGGGATAATACTTCCTGCTTGGCGGTTCCCCTGCCAAAGCCGCCTGCCGCACCATCTATTACATAGTACTCCAAACCACGCATATAAAAATCGCTGCTGCCAAACATACGTTGTGTATAATATGGCTGCTTAAAAGGAACGCGCAATAAGCCGTTTGCCTGAAACTGTAAGTATGATTTATTATTGAATTTAAAACTATACGTACCCTTGCCACCAATTTGCCACATGTTGTTTTGCGACGAGATGCCGCGTTTGTAAATGTAAGCTTCGCCCATAAAACCTTTGAGCGGGTAGGGTATATAATCGACGTTGAAATATTGGATATTGTAAGAAAAGTCGATAAAGCGGGCAGAGGTGGAACCGCCTTTGAAAAACTTTGGATTTCGTGCCAGCACAGTATCTTTTACCTGTTGGTCGGTGTAGGAAATTCTGAAGTTATGGCGGGTTTTAATGGCAGGTCGATAGGAATATGCTAGATCAATATGGAGTTGACGGGTGATGAAATTGTCCTCGGTTTTTATCAGTTTTTGCTTGTTATATTTTATTTCGTCGGACTCATGCAAGGTGTCTGTGGCAAAGTTTATTTCGCGGTTGCGCGAATAAGAGAAGCCCAGGTTCATACCATGCTTCAGTGTTTTATCTAAAAAAGGATTCTCGTAACGAAAGGAGATTTGTTGCGTGTAGCCATTTACCAGCCAGATGTTGAGCTTATCGTTTCGACCGCTAACATTGTTTTGCATAAACTTTAAACCATAGTTCACCCGGTTAAGGCTTGCTTTGTGCTCCACCAACCACTCGTTTAAGTTGCGGGCAACCAATTTAAAATATGGCAGCGGAAATAAATACCAACGCTCTTTTACATGTATATCTATAAAAACAAGGTCGTTTTGCTGGCGGGCAATTTTAACTTCTACGTCAACAAATAAAGTAGTGTTCATTAATTGTTGCCTGCAGAGTTCTATTTTTTTATGAAGCTCCGACTTGAGAATATAATCGCCATTTTTAAAAGGAACTTCGCGTTGAATGATGTAGAGCTTCGTTTTTTTGTAACCGCTTACAGCAACATCTGCAATCACCAGTAAAACTTTTGACGTATCTGGTGGTTCGGCACCCGCTTGTATTTTATTAATTATGCTATCAGGCACCTGGCTGTAAACGGCTCCAACGCTCAATACAATCAACACTCCAAATATATTCCTGCAAAATTTTAGCATTATAGCAATACAACGTTTTATTTACGTTAAATGTATGTTCTTAAGATTACAATGAAGCGTTAATAGAAATATACAGTTGGGTAGCTGTGGCAGGCAAAGGTTATAAGCTACATTTTCAGGTACGACATGAGATGATCGTAATTATAACGCAGTTCGTTCTCATATTCTTCCTCGCCAATGTAATAGCGTATTACATATTCATAGCGCTGAAAAGTAGCTATGATATCCGATACTTCAATTTTATTGATCTTCATGGTAACAATAAGCAGCCCGGTTTCAGGCTCCGTTACGGTATTGAACTGGGTAATGTATGCATCGTTGGTTTCCACGAGCCGTGTAATTTCTCCGAATGAATAATTTTTTCGTTCCATTTCAAGCACAATGAGAGCGCCGGTTTCTTCAGCGCCTGTAAAAGTGGATGAGGTTTTAATTAGATCGGCGGTGGATATACCGCCTATCCAATCCAACGTATCGTTTACAACCGGCACGAGCGACAATGAATTATTTGAAGCAAGTTTCAACGCAGATAAAAAATGTTCGCCGCGTTTAATAACCTTCCTGATAAAGTCAGCTTCCAGTGTTTGCAGTACCTGGTTTTCTTCAGCATCTATTAAAACATCTTTGCTGATCATTCCTAAAAATTTGTCGTCGGATAATACGGGCAGGTGCTGCAAATCAAAATCGTCCATTAACTGCAATGCAAGAGAAACGTTGTCAAACAGGTTGACAGTGGGATAATGGGTTGTTATTAAATGAGTGGCTAACATTCAGTTCAATTTCTTCAATTTCTCTATAGACAGCAAACACTACGCCAGCGATGCAGCAGTTTGCCGATGCTTCGTTAAAAACTGGTCGAGCAAAATATTGAACTCCGAAGGCACCTCCATCATGGGGGCATGACCGCATTTGTCAATAAAATGAAGTTCGCTGTTGGGTATCAGCTTTTGAAACTCTTTGGCAACAAATGGCGGAGTAATGGTATCGTTGTTGCCCCATATTAAACAGGTTGGCTGTTTTATTTCATTTAACTCTTCTCCAAGATTGTTTCGAATGGCGCTTTTGGCAAGCGCAATAATCTTGATGACTTTAATGCGGTTTATGGTTATTTCAAAAACTTCATCCACCAGTTCCTTCGTAGCCATTTTTGGATCGTAAAAGGTAAGCTCTGTTTTTTTACGGATATATTCCCGGTCGCCACGTTTTGGGTAGCTGTCGCCCATGCCGTTTTCAAACAAACCGGAGCTGCCGGTAAGTGTTAAGGTCCGTATTTTTTCAGGATGTTTTAAGATGTGTACCAGGGCAACATGCCCGCCAAGAGAATTACCTAAAAGATGAATATTGGTATAACCTCTTGCCTCAATAAAACGATGAACATGTTTTGCGAGCCCGCCAACAGTGGTATGAAAAATGTCGAGTTCAAAAAGAGGAAGCATGGGTACAATAACCTTATAGCTACTGCTAAAATGGTTAATCAGGTCTTTAAAATTGCTAAGGGCACCAAATAAACCATGCAGCAACATCAAAGGCTCACCTTCTCCAATCTCGATAAATTTAAACTTATCCTGTTGTTTGATTTCGTAAGTCATCTGCAGTTTGGTTCAAAAGCGAACTAATCGATTTTTTACAAATAAACATAAATAATGTCAAACACCACTTTATATTGGATTGTGCCTTCAACCTTTAAATGTGCCGTATGCTAAAGTAAACGATTATTGGTAATAAATTGCAGCAACAAAGGGCATGAAACAACTTTGCTCAATTACAAAAATGGGGGCATTTGTGTGGTTATAAAAGCAAGTAAAATTTACCTGGCGGCAGTGCCAAAAAAGTGCTGCAGGTCGGCAAACATGTTTTTAAAAAAGGGGATTACTTTACCAATGCCATCAATTACCCAGGGGGCCCAGGGTTTTATAACATGATAGCTTTTAGAGTCTGCCTGCATTTGAGGGGATATCAGTTGAAGCTGTGTGGCATAAAAAAGCAATACACTAAATATCATCATGTAAAGGCAAAGGTAAAATAGGAGACCGCCTATGGTATCTACCCAGCCTAACAACACCAGGCTTACTGCACCTTTCAATAATTTGACAGCCCATCCAACCAAAATTACCACGCCGATAAAAACAATTGCGAACGAAATAAAGGGCAGCCAGGTACTGCCCATGCTCATATCTTTCCTGAGATAATCAGCTACGGTTGTTGAAAATTTTAAAGCCGCCGCCAGTCCGATGATAAAACCCACAAAAGAAAATACAGCTACAATCAGTCCTTTGCTAAAGCCTTTAAAGGCTGCCATTAAAACAAACAGCAAACAAAGTATATCGATGATCATTTATTATGAATTGGCATACTCGAATTATGCGAAACGGAAGTTTGTTATTTACCAGAAAGCATTTCTTTAACAGCGGCGGAAATTGCTTTGCCATCAGCCTTGCCCGCCAATTTTTTTGTAGCAGCCCCCATTACTTTACCCATATCTGCCGGGGAAGTTGCACTAACTGATTCTATAATGACTTTCAGGGCCGCTTCCAGTTCATCAGCGTTCATCTGCTTGGGTAAAAACTTTTCGATCACTGCAATTTCTTCTTCTTCCTTTTGTGCAAGGTCTGCACGGTTTTGCTGCTTGTATATTTCGAGGCTGTCTTTACGCTGCTTCACCAGTTTCTGCAACATTTTTGTTTCATCTTCCGCCTTCAGCTCGCCACCGGCACCTTCGGAGGTTTTGGCAATGATGATGGCTGCTTTTATTGCACGCAGGCTGCGCAGTGCCGCTTCATTTTTCGATTTCATCGCATCCTTCATTTCCGACATTACCTGTTGTTCCAGATTCATAAAAATGTTTTTTGTTGTATGAAAAAATTGTGGACGAAGTTGTTATTGCAGCTTGTTTGTTTCTAACTGGCTTTGCCTGAATTTCTCATAAAACTCTTTGGCAAATTTTTTCATATCCTCTACCAAAGGGGTTTGTTTGGTGGCACGATGAAAAGTATCAGCCATTGTCATCATGGTTTGATAATAAAAATCCGCCATTTCATCCACCATCATTTCCTTTGTCCAAAGGTCTATGCGAAGCGCTGTTTTATCTGTTCCGTCCCAAAAAGAAATCATCATTGCTTTTGCACGCTGCGCCATGTCGGCGGTGCTGTCGGTTGCCTGCCACGAAATTTGTTGCGGCACTTTTTCTGAATCAAGTTGTATGTCGATCGTAATAGTGGATGTTAGCATAGTAGACTGATCTGTTTTTTTTGAATATGGATGTATTACTTACCGGTTAAAATATTGTACCCGGATGGCGGCAAAAGTAAGGAGGATTATTTTGAAACTGCCGCTTCAATGGCGCTCCACATAAGTGAGGCTGAATTATTCCAGCTAAATTTTTTAACCTGTTCATCGCCTTTGCTTTGGAGTTCACCTCGCAATTGTTCGCTTTTAAAAATCATTTTAAGTTGTTCGGCAATATCGGCGGGATCTGCAGGATTTGCATACAGGGCAGCATCCCCGCAAACCTCCGGAAGACTGGAAGTATTAGCAGCTATTACAGGAACGCGACATTTCATTGCCTCCAGCGGCGGTACGCCAAAACCTTCAAAAAAGCTGGGAAAAATAAGGGCATAAGCCCCGGCAACCACTTTTACAACTTCTGTTTCTTTTAAGTAACCTGTCAATTTTATTTCCTTCCTGAATTTATAAGTTTCCAGTTTTTCGAGCATATCCTTATAATGCCAGGCCATGCGGCCAATAATTACAAGCTTTATGCTGGTGTGTTGGCGCACTTTAAACAAGGAAAAAGCCTTTAGCAAATTCAGCAGGTTTTTTCGGGGATGTATTCCTCCAACAAACACAAAATATTCGCAACCATCCGCATACTTATCTTTCATCAATTCTTTTTCGTGCCACTCAATGGGTTGAAAAATATCCCGTGCTGCGCTGCTTACGTTTATAACTTTTTCAGACTTTGTATTGTACTGTTTAATGATGTCGTGTTTTGAAAATTCGGAAACAGTAGCCACTATGTTGGCTTTTCGTAGATACCTCGGCGTATATCGTTTATAATAAAACAAATGAGGCTTTGGAATAAACTGCGGATAATGCAGAAAGGCAAGATCGTGCACCACCAACACCTGCGGCACTTTGGTAGTAAGGCTGCAAAAGCCATCGGGGCTAACAAAAACATCGGCTTTGTATTTTTTTAGGGCAAGCGGCACTTTAACATCGTACCACCACCTAAACGATAAGGCATGACGCGCCTTTGGGGTAACAACAACAGGTATCACATTTGTTGCAAAAACAAAACTTTCATGGTAGGGGCGATCAAACAAAAATATAAACTCGTGCTGCGGGTATTGATTGGTAAGCCTGCTAAATATTTCACTTATAAAATACCCGTAGCCTTCCATTTGGTTCTTTAAAAGAAAACGGGTGTTAACAGCGATGCGCATAGGGCGCAAAGGTAGCAGGGTGTGCTTTACTTACACACGATTTTATGCTACTTGAAATAAGATTCAGGAATACGCCGCCACATATCGTTTGCAAGATCGCCTTTCAGCAATGCATAAATTAAATACAGCGGCCAAAATATGTAGTGAACAATGAGCAATATGATGGAGTGATTGTAATACCAACTAATCATGAGCGTATAAATGCCTAACAAAAAATAAACGATGCCCGAGTTTTGCTTGTTCATGCTATGGATGATTTTGGACTGTTTGGAACGTAAAACCGCTATAAAGGAACAAATTATTTATCACCAATTTCTGCGTATGATAGTTACATACGTTTGCACCGTGCAAATAGGGACATTAACAAATTTCGAAAACCAACTCTGCGCCTTTGCGCCACTCCGGTAAAACCCTTCTACGCTTTTTGCTTCTCCGCCCAGGCATCCATTTTCTTTTCAAGTACTTCAAGCGGCATGGCCCCATCTTTTAAAATCTCATCGTGAAAGGCGGCGAGTTTAAACTGGTTGCCCAGCGCTGTTTCATATTTTTTTCGCAGTTCCTGAATTTTTAACGCTCCTATTTTATAACCTAATGCCTGCCCCGGTATTACCATATAACGTTCAATTTCCATAGTGGCATATTGAAGAGCCGCCGGTTCATTTGCCATCATATACTTTATAGCATCTTCCCGACTCATGCCTTTTGTATGAATGGCAACATCAACCACCAGTCGTATTGCACGATGCATTTCATCGCCAAGCGCACCCATATACTGGTAGGGATCGGCAAATAATCCCAGCTCGTTACCCAGCGATTCACAATACAATGCCCAACCCTCTATATAAGCATTGTTACCACCGTACCGGCGAAATTTTGGAAGCTTTGTATCTTCCTGCTGTAACGATATCTGGTAGTGATGACCGGGTATGGCTTCGTGCAGAAACAACGACTCCATGCCGGAAGTGATGTTGAAACTGGTTGCATCTAAAATGGGTACGTAAAAAATACCGGGGCGGGTACCGTCCGGCGATCCCTGGAAATATTCGGCACTGGCACTCTCCGCCCGAAAGGCTTCGGTTTGCCTAATCTCGAACGGTGTTTTAGGCGTGCGGTTAAACATGGTTGCCAGGTGCGGCTTCATAGTTTGGTGGATGGAATCGAAAGCAGCTAAAACCTGTTGCGGACTTTTGTAAGGGGTGAACTGTTTATCTGTTTTCATGAATTCAAAAAACGCAGGAAGATCGCCATTAAAGCCCACCACCATTTTAACGCTGTCCATCAGTTGCCTTATCCGTGCAACTTCTTTTAAACCGGTTTGGTAAATTTCTTCGGATGTTTTACTTGTTGTGGTTTGCAGCCGTACCATGTAAGCATAATATTTTTCTCCATCGGGCAATGCCGCCACACCCGATGTTGCTCTTGCCTTTGGCAGGTACTCTTTCTTTAAAAATTCGCCCAGCTTTTTATAAGTGGGCAAAAGCTGGTTAACCACCAACTGGTGGTAAGCCTCTGTTAACCGTTGTTTATCGGCAACAGAAAAAGATGCGGGAAAATTACTTACAGGTGTTAAAAATAAACTCCGTTTAACATCTGCCGGTTGCATTGAATCCAACTGAGGAATCATTTTGAGTACCAGCATTTGTGGCAACACATAGTTTGTGGCAATACCCTTTTTAAAGTAAACAATAGCACTATCGCCCCATGCTGAAAATTTGGTAGCCCTGCTTAGCCAGTCGTCGTAATCCTTCACTGTCTTAAAGGGTTGGTTTCCTGTACCACTTCCCAACTGACCCATGGTTAGGGGCAGGGCATAAAACTGGTTCATTGGTAACAGGTTGTCGGCAAAACTCAACCCTTCCAGGTTCATCTGCATTTCTCTTTTAAAAATATCGTAGCTCAACTGGTCCTGTGTGTTCAGGTTATCCCGGTCGTATTTTGTTACAAACGAGAGGTAGTTGCTGTAGAACTTTTTCAGTTGGGTACGGTAACTATCCGAAAAATCGACTGGTAGTAAATCGTT
>JANPIA010000544.1:0-2231 GCA_031424735.1 Segetibacter sp. | reverse complement strand
CCTGCCTTTCATAAAAAACGAAATAAGTACCGGTGCTAATGTTAGTACCAGGATTGCATCTACAATCAGGATAAAAGTTTTAGTGTAGGCAAGCGGACCAAACAATTTGCCTTCCTGACCTGTGAGTAGAAACACCGGAAGGAAAGAAGCAATGATAATAACCGTTGAAAAAAATACACCTCTTGAAACCTGTTTACTGGCTTTTTCAATGATATTCATACGAATATCTTCAGGTACTTTAGTATAGTCCTCCCTTTTAAAGATCTTATTTTTTGATTTGAAAAACTTCATGTTAAACTTTTTTGTTAGCAGGGTTATTTTGCCATTCTGAAAGTCCCCGGTACGCGTTTTCACTCATGATAATTCCATTGTCTACAATAACGCCAATTGCCAGGGCTATACCAGTAAGTGACATGATGTTGGATGAAATACCGAAAGCATTCAAAAGAATGAAACTTATTGCAATGGTGATAGGAATTTGAATAATAATGCTTAAAGCACTCCGCCAGTGCAACAGGAAAAGCATAACAATAATTGACACTATAAAAATTTCTTCCAGCAGCTTTGATTTAATGGTTTTTATGGCTGCTTCAATCAGGGTACTTCTGTCATAGGCTATTTTAAATGAAACACCAGATGGTAATCCCTTTTCCACTTCTTTCATTTTCTCCTTAACCGCATTTATTACTTTATCCGCATTTTCGCCATATCGCATTACTACTATTCCGCCTACGGCTTCCCCTTCACCGTTTTCATCAAAGATGCCTAACCTTAATTCAGAACCCATTTGTACATTGCCAATATCCTTAACTCTTATTGGGATCCCATTGTTATTTGATATGGATATATTTTCTACATCCTCCTGGTTTTTTATATAACCCAAACCACGAATGATATAAGCCATATCAGACATTTCAAACTTTCTTCCACCTACATCATTGTTACCTGCCTTTACTTTGGTCATAACATCCATCATTGAGAGATTGTAGAACTGAAGTTTAACAGGATCAATAACGATTTGATATTGTTTTTCAAAACCACCAAATGAGGCAACTTCTGCAACGCCCGGAACAGTTTGCAAACCAAATTTTATATACCAATCCTGCAAAGCTCTCTGCTCCCCCAGGTCCATACCCTTTGCATCCAATGTGTACCAAAAAATATGACCTACACCAGTACCATCAGGACCAAGTGTTGGGCTAATACTTTCAGGCAGTAAACGCTGTGCATAATTTAATCTTTCTAACACTCTTGTTCTTGCCCAATAAACATCTACATCATCTTCAAAAATGATATAGACAAAACTCATCCCGAACATTGATGTACCTCTTATGTTCTTAACTTTTGCTATGCCTTGCAGGTTACTTACCAATGGGTAGGTTACCTGGTCTTCTATCACCTGTGGACTCCTGCCCATCCATTCCGTAAAAACAATCACCTGGTTTTCGGATAAATCGGGAATGGCATCAATAGGATTTTTGTTGATAGAGAATATTCCCCACACAAGGAGGCCAATGGCTACAAGTAATACAATGAACCTGTTGCGCAAGGAAAATTCTATGAGCTTATCAACCATTGATAATGTTATTTATATTTTAATGCTTCTTAGCCGTAGTGAATTTGCAATAACCGAAACAGAGCTGACACTCATTGCTGCTGCGGCAATCATTGGCGATAATAAAATACCGAAAAAAGGAAACAATATTCCTGCGGCAACAGGCACTCCAACCACATTATAGATAAAAGCAAAAAATAAATTTTGTTTGATATTTCTCATCACTGCTTTACTTAATTTCTCTGCTTTTACAATCCCCTGCAAATCACCTTTTACCAACGTGATGGATGCGCTTTCAATGGCTACATCGGTTCCTGTTCCCATGCTTATACCAACATCTGCCTGTGCTAAAGCCGGTGCGTCGTTGATGCCATCGCCTGCCATCGCTACTTTCTTTCCTTCTGCCTGCAATCTTTTTATTTCATTAAGTTTATCCTGCGGTAAAAAATCTGCTTTGTAACCTGATAGATTCAATTCATCTGCCACTGCTTTGGCAGTGTTTGCATTGTCGCCGGTAAGCATTATAACTTCAATATTATTATTGAGCAATTGTGCAATAGCAGCCTTGCTTGTGCTTTTTATTTTATCAGTGATGGTTATATAGCCTGCTGCTTTTCCATCCACAGAAATGTAAGAAACTGTTTTACCCAACACCTGTTCTTCATGCACCTGCTTT
>JANPIA010000543.1:0-7852 GCA_031424735.1 Segetibacter sp. | reverse complement strand
TACCAGGTATTTTTGCTTTTGCTCCTCGCTTGCATACGTTTCAAGTCCCCAGCAAACAAGGCTGTTGTTTACACTCATACAAACACTGGTACTGGCATCTACTTTACTGATCTCTTCCATAGCCAATACATAGCTTATGGTATCCATCCCGGCACCGCCATATTTGGGGTCTACCATCATACCCATAAAGCCAAGTTCGGCAAGCTTCATTACCTGTTCTCGGGGAAATTTTTGTTGTTCGTCGCGTTCAATAACACCTGGCAGGCATTCGTTTTGAGCGAAGTCGCGTGCTGCCTGTTGAATCATCAGGTGCTCTTCGCTAAGTGTAAAATCCATATGGTTTATAAATTTCGGGCAAGGTAAGAGAAATAGAAATAAGGTATGTGACCATTGACAGGAAAAAGAGGATAATGTGCTTGAGCAGGGCTTTAGCAGAGCATCATCCATACCACCTAACAAGTATTATTGGGCGCAACAATCTTTACTTCGCCACATCAATCTTCACCTTTTTATTCTTGATCTTCTCATGCTTTATCAACTGTAAAACCGGGCTCACTTTAATTTTACGGATCGCAACAAACGAGAAAAAATCTTTAACCTCTATCAGCCCGATATCCTCTTTTTTTAACTGACCCTTGTTGGCTAAAAAACCAACAATGTCAATTTTGTTCACCTTATCCTTTTTACCAGCGGCAATAAATAGCGTTGACCATTTTGGTTTTTCCGGCAACTCGTTGGTTTCAGGCAATTCTATTTCGGCTACACTATCCGCCACATAGTCCGGCGTTTTTTCTTCGGGACCAATTAAAAGTATGGCAGTGCCGCTTGCATCCATGCGTGCTGTACGGCCATTGCGATGGGTGAACACTTCCTCGTTAGCGGGCAAATGATAGTGGATGATGTACCGGATATTAGGAATATCCAACCCGCGGGATGCAAGGTCGGTTGTAACCAGAACATTGGAAGTTCCATTCCTGAATTTGCATAATGCGCTGTCCCGCTCCTGCTGCTCCAAAGCGCCATGATAAAATACGTTTACAATTCCTTTGGCGGACAACGCCTGGCTGGTGCGTTCCACTGCTTCGCGATGATTGCAAAATATAATTGTAGACCGGTTTCCCAAATAACAGATCAGCCTGAACAACAGGTTGAGTTTATCCTTGTCATCACTTTTTAAAATTTGCACTTCAAGAGCGGCATCAGCATCTTCGCTTAAAAAGTTCAGCCTTACAGGGCCAGTCAGTTTTATAAAGGAGGGTATTTCTGCAGCATCGGTAGCCGACGTTAAAATAGTTTTGGTGAGCTGTGTTAAACCGCTTGTTATAAAAGCCATCTCTTCCTGGAAGCCCAGTTCGAGCGATTTATCGAACTCATCTAATACCAGGGTTTGTATTCCCTCTAATTGAATGCTACCGCGCCGAATGTGATCGCCCAGCCTGCCGGGTGTTCCGATGATTAAAGCAGGCGCTTCCAACAAATTATTTTCCTCAGTTTCACGCTTATGTCCGCCATAGCAGCAGGTAACTTTAAAGCCTGTACCCATGCTTTTAAAAACTTGCTCAATTTGCAAAGCAAGCTCTCTTGATGGAACCACAATAAGCGCCTGGGTTTTATTTATTGTTTTGTCTAACCGTTGTAAAACCGGTAATAAAAAAGCCAGTGTTTTACCCGTGCCGGTAGAGGATAGCAGGATCACATCCCCATGCTGCTGGTTGGCTTCAACCGAAGCCAGTTGCATTGGATTAAGCTGCTCAATTTTTAACTGCCGAAGTATATCGTTTGTTTGCATATGCATCCGCGAAAGTACGAAGGATGATCCGGGGACGACAGGTTAGGCGCAGAATAAACAACATTGCTATAATATTAAAGCTAAAGCAGGCATTATCGCGATTGATACATAACTTTCAAAGGTGAGAGACTATCTTCTTTTTATAGATGTTGAAACCTCGGGCTTGCCAAAAAAATGGGACAAACCTTACAACGTTCCGGGTAACTGGCCAAGTGTAGTACAGGTATCCTGGCTGGTTTATACCAGCAACGGAAAAGAAGTAAAGCAGGAAGATCACTTTATAAAAGATAAGGACATACTGCTATCGCACACAGCAACAAAGGTGCATGGCATCACAAGCAGCTTTTTAGACGATGCAGGGATAAAACGAAAACGGACCTTGTCTATTCTGAACAACGATCTGAAAAAATACAAGCCACTGGTGATAGGCCATTTTATTCAACTCGATCTTCACGTATTAGGAGCAGATTATTATAGGTCGGGTGTTGAAAACAGGCTGGCACAGTTTCCTACCTTTTGCACCATGGAGGCAAGCAAACATTTGGTAAGAAATCCCACTAAAAAATTTTTACGGTTGTATGAATTGCATCAACTTCTATTTAAAACATCCACGGTTTTACACCACAACGCCAATGAGGATGCCCGCCTGACAGCCAGGTGTTTTTTCGAACTGCTTCGCCGCGCAGATATTGATGCCGCAAAGGTTTCGGCGGAGCAAAAGTTTGTTTCCGAACCCAAACCAGCCAACAAAAAACGGGGATGCATGTTTATGTTTTCCTTCCTTCTTATATTAACTATTGTAATCCTCAAACTGCTATGACGGAACGTGCTCTTTTTCTAAAAACAGTAACGCCATTTAATTTGCTGCCTAACGAAGTTTTGCAGTCGGTAGCGGAACGTTTGCAGGAAATAAAGTATGGGAAAGAATCAACTATTTACAAGCAGGAGTTCACCCGCATGAAGGGGGTAGACATTATCGCCGCAGGCGAATATGAAACATTTTTTTACGATAGTCTGCATAACAAAAGACTGGTTGAAACCATTCTTCCCCAGGATATTTATGGAGGCATTTCCGTTTTACTAAACAGGCGCAAATCGGTGAAAACGGTGATAGCAAAAAAAGGGACCGTTGTTTATTTTATAAAAGCGAAGGATTTCAAAGACATCTGCCACGCTTACGAATCTTTCTTTCACTTTTTTACAGCCGGGTTTAGCAGGAGAATGCAAAATGCAGAGTTTGCCCACTTTTTCAAGCGCCCTCTTTCATTTGAGGAAAGCTTCATAGGGTCGGAACAACTTTATTCCAGAACACTGGAAAGCATTGAATACCGCGAAATCCTTTCGTGCAGCAGCAATACACCTATTTACTACGCAGCCCGCATGATGGGGGAACAAAAGATCAGTTGCATTTTTATTAAGGATGAACATGGTAAAATAATCGGCTACGCCACCGATATTACTTTGCGCAATAACGTGGTTAGCAAACAGGTTAATGTTGATAACCCGATTGTAAATGTGATGGACAACCCAATCGTTTCCATCAACAAGCAGGCATATGTTTACGAAGCCATCCTGCTAATGTTCCGCTCAAAGGCCAGGTATATTTTAATTGAGGATAACGATGAATACATTGGTTGCATCAGCCGCAACAAACTACTAAGCGAACACGCCCATTCGCCCCTCGCTTTTATTCAGTCCGTAAAACTTTCGCTTTCTACCGATGAGCTGAAACGCAAGTGGCAAAAGGTTCCGGAAATTGTTACGCAGCTAATTGGACGGGGACTGAATGCTGAAATTGTAAACCAGGTGATCACCACGGTATCCGACACGATCGCCTTAAAGGTTATTGAACAGGTTGTTGGAGAAATGGGACCGCCGCCTGCCAAATTTGTCTTCATGGTATTAGGCAGCGAGGGACGCAAAGAACAAACGTTGAAAACCGACCAGGATAATGCGATCATTTATGAGGACAAGGGCAAAGAGCAAAGGGAACTGGTGCGTGAATATTTTTTGAAGTTTGCCACCACTGTTTCGGACCGGTTGAACTACATTGGCTTTGTATATTGTACGGGCGATTTTATGGCGAAAAATCCGAAGTGGACCCATTCCCTTTCGCACTGGAAAAACAATTATAAAAGCTGGATGGAAGAACCGCTGCCGGAAACCGTCATAAAATTTTCCACCTTCTTCGATTGCCGACACCTTTATGGCGCAATAGAAATATTGGACAACCTGAAAAAATTTTTAGACGAGGAACTGCAAAAGCCATTGGAAAAACTATTTTTCTTTATGGCGAAGAATGCTTTGCAATACGAGCCCCCGCTAACTTTCTTTAATAAGATAAGAACCTTTACCAAGGGCAAGCTGGAAGTATTCGATATAAAAAAAGCGATGACACCTATTGTTGACCTGGTACGGGTGTATGCCTTGAAGAACCGGGTGTTTGAAGTAAACACCGGCGAAAGGTTAAAAGCGCTCAGGAAGAAAAATGTATTTACAGATACCGAGTTCCTGGAACTCTCTCAGTCGTATTACTTTTTAATGAGCCTGCGATTGAAAAAACAAGCAAGCCAAATTATTTACGACAAAACAGATCCAGACAATTTCATTAATACGGAAAGCCTGACAAAAATTGAACAGGGCACCATTAAAGAGATTTTTAAAACCATCGAAAAATTTCAATCTAAAATTCGAGTTGCATTTACCAATGAACTTTCAGGTTGAACTTAGTATGTACTACCAGTATAGTTTGCTCTACACCATACAAATGGTTGCAGCACATCTTGGCAAAATTATTGAAGTGCTAAACCTTTTGTAAATGGTATTACAAGTTTGATTTTCAAATGTTTTAACAGGCTGTTTCGCAGGCCAATCAGCAACCTAATATTACTTTATCACTTTCGCAGAAATAAGTATTCTTTCATTTAACTTCCCAACAATGAGTAAAAACATTTTTATGTTTTCCACTGGTATTGAAAACAGCTACCCTACAATTGTTTTACCTGATGGCACCCGCAAACGGGTGGATGAAATGGAAAAGTGCGGTCATTATAAAAGATGGAAAGAAGATTTTGCATTGGTGAAGGAAATGGGGATAGAGTACTTACGTTATGGGCCACCCTATTTCTCAACCCACCTTGGTCCGGGACAATACGACTGGAGCTTTTCGGATGAAGTTTTCCAGGAGTTGAGCCGCCTTGAAATTACACCCCTGGTAGACCTTTGCCATTTTGGTGTACCCGATTGGATCGGTGATTTTCAAAATACCGATTGGCCTTTTCATTTTGCGGAGTATGCCACCGCTTTTGCAACACGATATCCGCACCTGCAATTTTATACACCAGTAAACGAAATTTTTATTGCCGCTATGTTCTCGGGGCAATATGGCTGGTGGAACGAGTGCCAGAGCAACGACCGAAGTTTTGTAACCGCCCTAAAAAATCTATGCAAGGCAAACGCCTTGGCCATGATTGCAATAGCAAAGTTGCAACCCGATGCCAATTTCATTCAAAGCGAATCGTCAGAATACTTTCATGCGGAAAATCCCGATGTTCGTCCGCTGTGTGAGTTTCTTAACCAGAAAAGATTTTTATCGCTCGATCTTACCTATGGCCACGGCGTAGATGTATCCATTTATAAATACCTGCTGGCAAACGGTATGACGGAGGATGAGTATAATTGGTTTGGCCAGCAGCAGCTAAAGTTGAAATGCAAATGCATAATGGGTAACGACTATTATATTACCAATGAGCATATGGTGCATTCCAATGGAAGCACCAGCCCATCGGGTGAAATATTCGGTTACTATGTTATCACGCATCAATATTTCCGGCGTTATCGATTACCGGTAATGCATACCGAAACAAATATCACTGAACCCTTCTCGGTTCACTGGCTAAAAAAACAATGGGCAAACCTTTGCCGCCTTAAAATGGATGGAGTACCCTTAATTGGGTTTACCTGGTACAGCCTTACCGACCAGGTTGATTGGGATAGCGCATTAAGAAACGATGCAGGTGTAGTAAATGCACTCGGACTTTATGATCTTGACAGGAAAATACGACCGGTTGGGCAGGAGTATAAAAAACTGATATCCCAGTGGAAGGATGTGATTGCAAACGAAACGTATGGCGTTCACCTTTTTTAAAATAGTTTTCCTCAAGTTTAAAAAAACCTGCTGCACCACAGGTTTTTATTTTGTCCATCGCTGGGAAGATAATTCCACATTTGGCGGAATACAAACCAATTTGGTGGAAAAACATTACTTATTGTACTTATACGAAAGGCGGGAGTTCACTGGCACGTAATTAATACCTAATGAAGAGCAAGCGATAACTTTAAAACCTTCGAAATTTATGGAGTTCACCAAAAGCAACCTTAAAAACCTACATAAATTGAATCATGAATCCCAAACAAAATTGCCATCAACTTTAATTTGTTTTTCCCATTTACGATGGAATTTTGTTTACCAGCGCCCCCAGCATTTACTTACCCGGTATGCCACGCTTTTTAATGTTTTTTATGTTGAAGAACCCATTTGGGATGAACAGCATGAAGCACGTTTAAATTTTACTTTACAGGACGACAACCTATGGGTGATAACTCCCCATTTAAAACCCTACGGTACAAAGGAACTGGACGACCTGATATTGAAAAATATGCTCGACAAGTTTTTGAAGGGCAAAGATTTGAATGACATCGCCTTCTGGTACTATACACCTATGGCGCTTGCGTTTAGCGGTCACCTGCAGCCAGGTTTGGTTGTTTATGATTGTATGGATGAGCTATCTAATTTTAAAAATGCGCCCCCGGAATTAAGGCAACTTGAAGAGGAACTGCTGCAAAAGGCTGATATTGTTTTTACTGGTGGGCATAGTCTGTACCAGGCAAAAAAACATTTACATCAAAACATATTTCCATTTCCCAGTAGTATTGATAAAAAACATTTTGAACAAGCCCGCACTAATAAACAACAGCCAGGCGATCAGGCAATTCTACCCGCTCCCAGGCTTGGCTTTTACGGTGTAATTGATGAGCGTTTTGATATTGACCTGATAAGAGAAGTGGCAGAGCAAAAGCCCGAATGGCAAATAGTATTATTGGGACCGGTGGTAAAGATCGACCCCGCCACTTTGCCACAGTTGCCTAATATTCACTATCTTGGAGGGAAGTCGTACAACGAACTGCCAGCTTATTTATCGGGATGGGATATCGCGCTGATCCCATTTTTATTAAACGATGCTACCCGCTTTATCAGTCCTACCAAAACGCCTGAGTATTTAGCTGCTGGTATACCTGTTATTTCTACTGCCATTAGCGATGTTGTTAGCCCATACGGGGAAAACAACTATGTAGAGATTGCCACAAACGCTGAAAGCTTTATACAAGCTGGTGAAAAACTATTAAATGCACCCAAAGAAGAATGGTTGCTGAGTGTTGATGAATTTTTAACCAAACAATCGTGGAGCTTAACCTTCAAACACATGTTGGAGGCTATCAATAACACGATCAAAAAGAAATTTTCGAACCATAAATCATAAAAAAATGTACGATTACTTAATAGTAGGGGCCGGTTTTGCAGGCAGTGTGCTTGCAGAAAGATTAGCAACCGTTGGCAACAAAAGAGTGTTGATCATCGACAAAAGAAACCATATTGGCGGCAACGCATACGATTATTATAACGAAGATGGCGTACTGATACACAAATACGGTCCGCATATCTTTCATACCAACAGCGAAGAAGTTTTTAATTATCTCTCCCGTTATACGGCATGGCGCAATTATCAACATAAAGTATTAGCGCATGTCGACGGGCAATTGTTACCAATCCCCATCAACCTTAATACCGTTAACAAATACTACGGCATCAACATCAACAGCCTGGAAATGGAGAAGTTTTTGGAGAGCCGTGCGGAAAAAGTGTACCCCGTTAAAACCTCCGAAGATGTGGTGGTAAGCAAAGTGGGAAGGGAACTTTACGAAAAATTTTTTAAAGGATACACCCGCAAGCAATGGGCACTCGATCCTTCAGAACTGGATGCCTCTGTAACAGCCCGTGTACCA
>JANPIA010000542.1:0-7534 GCA_031424735.1 Segetibacter sp. | reverse complement strand
ATGCCCTTCACCACAGTAGTGCAAATGCTTAATCAGTGAATCACGCCGGGAATGGGCTGTTTTCATTCCCGGCTGTCTTTTTTTGGTTCTTTTTTGGACAAGCAAAAAAGAACAAGAAAGCTGAGGATGGATATGACGCGGAAAGCTTATTGAGGACAACTAATGTTTGCTTTAAAAAACTACGACACAATAAACGTAGCTAACCTTTGAAGTAAGTCTTTAAGCAATGTAGCTTCTATTTTTCCAATACTACCAGATATTTTTTCCGTTGAAACTACTGCAAGAAAAGATAACCTTATAAGTGAGGTTTTTCGTAAACCTGTTCCAGGAAAATAAGTATCGTGTTCATCAAGTATTTCATCAAAACCATTTATGCATTGATGTAGTTGCGTGGATATTCCGCATACCAGGAAATCGTTGAATTTGGGAAGTACTTTTAATATTAAAGCAGGTCTAAGTTTATAGCTGCCATCAGATTGAGGGAGATCAATTAAAATAATATTACCGGGCTGCATAATCAGCATTGGGTTCATTAACTAAGGACAGGTCATAATCAGGTTCATCTGTTGAATAAGCCTTTGACAAACCATGTGATGATAAAGAATAAAAATCTTTTTCTTCATCCTCTTCAATTAAAATAAGAAGTTTTACTTTCTTATTTTTTAACAGCGGTGAATTTTCAACAATCATCTTTCCATCCTCGTCAAAAACGGCAAATGTTTCTATTGTTTTCATGAATCCTATTTTAGTGAAAGTTACAAAAGTTACACGTTCAAAATCGACATGTGATTTCCGACTCTCCGTAGTGTTCCGTTCTGAAAAAGCTGCCCCCGTTAGTTTAAGTGTTCCGTTCTGCAGTAAGGTTGGTTTAAGTGTTCCAACGGATCACTTAAATCATACATGATAGCAGGACTGCGTCCGGCAATAAAATTACACAAGCTGCAATTCCAACAAACCCTTCATAGCAGTACAATAGTCAGTCGCACTGCTGTATTTGTAATGCCAAGTTTCGTAAACAAATCCTGCTCTTACAGGATTTTCATGTAGGTACAAAAGCTTCTGTTGCAGCATCTCATTTCCATAGAGTTCAAAAGGATGATTATCCTGCTGTAACCAAACATCAATTCATGAATTCCGGATTCAATCCGGCAAACCATTAGCTTCGAGAAAGGCAACACTACAAACCTGATGCTTTATATGTTTTTACTAACTTTATAGTATGCAATTCCCCAAAATAAATTCAGTAACAGCAACAGGTAATTATATACTTCATGTTGTGTTTGCAGATGGAACAGAAGGTGATTATGACGTAAGCCATCTTGCAGGCAAAGGCGTTTTTAAAAGCTGGGATGCAGACAATAATTTCTATAAAGTTTCTGTTGATCCTGACTCAGGAGCTATCTCCTGGTTAGGTGAATTAGATATTGATACTATTAATGTCTATTGCGCAGTCAAAGGCATAAGTGTCGACGCATATTTAACCAAGGAACATCATGCCACGTATTAGCAGTTTCTACGGCATCATTATCTGGATGTATTGGAACGATCATAACCCACCCCATTTTCATGCAACCTATGGTGATTATGAAATTCTAATTCGTATAACCGATCTTTCAATTTATTCCGGTTCGTTGCCTTCCCGTGCCTTTGGTCTTGTAATGGAGTGGGCATCAATTCATCAAAGTGAATTATTAGAAAACTGGAAGTTGGTATCACAAGAAAAGCCTATAAAAAGAATAGAGCCATTAAAGTAAAACTATTCCGCTGTAGCTCTCCGTGGCTCCCAGATATTCCCCCGTTAGTTTAAGTGTTCCGTTCTGCCGTAAGGTTAGTTTAAGTGTTCCAACCGATCACTTAAATCATACATGATAGCAGAACTGTGTCCGGCAACATCACTACACAAGCTGAAGTTTCAACAAACCCTTCATAGTGGTACAATAGTCAGTGGCACTGCTTTATTTATAATGCCATGTTTCGTAAACCAATCCCGCTCTTTACAGGGTTTTCATGCAGGTATAAAAGCTTTTGTCGCAGCATCTCGTTTCCGTATAATTCAAAAGGATGATTATCCTGCTGCCAAAGCTGAAAGTTCTTGTTATTGCTATTTCTTTGCCCGACCGTATTCGCAGAATCTATTTAGGAGCAACGACCGTCTGCGGTCCCTATAAAACTTTCTTGGAGCTTCAATTTTACAAGCTCTATAAAATTCATAATAGTTTCATAAGTATTGTCGGGAGCAATTATAATTACAACTTGTAGTGGGTAGTTGAGGAAGTTTTGTTGATACGCCAGGTTATTATCAATAGTCAAAAAAGAAGTGAAATTATTTTCAAGCATCAGTTGCAATAGTTCACCATTCTCTTTTCCGAACCATTGCATGTCTTTAACTGTAAATACTTCCCAACCAAATTCTTTAAATCGATGTTTGAGCTTTATAGGCAGGTTCTCATCCAATAGTAGTTTCATCCATTACACTTTCAGGTAACTCAAAATGTTTGGCTGTCCATTCCAAAACCGCTTCTGCCTGTTTGCGGCTGACTGTGGGGAAATCTTCCAGGAAATCTTCCAGAGCTATGTTTTTTTCAAGATGCCAAAACAAGCTTTGAACGGGTACTCTTGTCCCTTTAAATACTGGTTTGCCAAAGAGAATGTTTTTATCTACTGTAATATATTTCGATAGCGTTTCCATTCTTCAAAGTTATTTACTTTCTATGCTTTTTGCATCATACTCAAAACTGTTCTCCCTGTCCCCCGGCTCTCCGTATTGTACTTTTCTGCAAGGGCTCTCGTACCCTGCGACTATGGAGGCAAATGAAAATCCAGACTTCGCCTGGTATTTGAAAAACTAAAGATGAAATACAACAACTGCTCTACTATCGGTATCCTTTAACTAAACATCAATTCAAGAATTCCGGATTTAAGCTGTGTTCCCTCTCCACAATATCTATTTGTTATTCTCAATAAGTTTTCTACTTTACCTGCCCTTACTTAAATCATTCACATTCCAAAACCTACAACTATGATTGAAGAACTTACAGTAACTCCATCAACATCTACAAGGCTTCCATCAAGAGCATATGCTGCAATGGCAGTGGCTCAACAACTGGAGCCATGGGACTTTACCAATAGAAGTCCCCGCCCACATGATGTGCTTGTTGATATACTGTATTGCGGCATGTGTCATACTGATATTCATTTTATTCGCAACGACTTTGGGATGTCGGCATATCCATTGGTGCCCGGGCATGAGATAGTGGGCAAAGTGTCAATGGTGGGTGATCATGTAAAAAAATATAAGGTAGGCGATACGGTGGGTATTGGGTGTCTTGTGGATTCGTGCAGGGATTGCGATAACTGCAAAAACGATCTTGAGCAATATTGCCTCAAGGGTGCAACTTATACTTATAGCGCACCTGAGAAATATGGTGATGGATTTACGTATGGCGGTTATGCAAAACAGATTATATGCGATGAGGATTTTATATTGAAAGTGGGTGAGAACCTTTCACTTGAAAAAGTGGCTCCTTTATTATGTGCAGGTATAACTACTTATTCCCCATTAAAGAATCTGAAGGTGGGAAAAGGTCATAAAGTAGCTGTATTAGGACTTGGTGGACTGGGGCACATGGGTGTAAAATTTGCCGCTGCATTTGGTGCTGAAGTAACGGTATTAAGCACATCACCTTCTAAAACAGCCGATGCTGAAAAATTGGGCGCCCACAAATTTGTATTGACGAAAGATGAGGAGCAGGTAAAAAGTGTGCAGGGTTATTTTGATTTTATTATCGACACCGTTTCTGCTGAGCATGATTACAATTTTTACCTCGCGATGCTTAAAACAAAAGGAGTGATGGTTTGTGTAGGCTTGCCTAACACTCCTGCACAAGTGCCTGCAGCAAACCTGATCTTTCATGGTCGTAGCCTGGCGGGTTCATTGATTGGCGGCATTGCAGAAACCCAGGAGATGCTTGATTACTGCGCAGCAAATAATATTACTGCTGATGTGGAGGTGATTAACATGAAAGACGTGAATGTGGCATTTGAAAGAATGGAAAAAAGTGATGTGAAGTACAGGTTTGTAATTGATATGGAAACCCTTTAAGCCTTGCAGGTCTTCCTAACAGCCCCGCGATTGCAGGGTGATGTCACCTTCAATGGCAGCGTAGGTTAGATGAGCAATAAACCAAAGCCCGACCACCCCACGCTCATGTTGTTGGTGGCAACATACAACGACGGCATTTCCCCCGTTATTTAGAGTGTTCCGTTCTTCCGTATGTTGATTTAAGTGTTGCGCCGCGGTGCATCGCTTAAATCATACATGATAGCAGGACTGTGTTCGGCAGTGGAATTACAGAAACTGCAATTCCAGCAAACCCCAGCTCTCCGTAGCGTTCTGTTCTGCAAAGGCTCTCCTTAATTTCCACCGCTCTAAAATTTTGTGTATGTAAATAAAAACGAGAAATTTGCTTTTGGAAATCTATAAATGTTACACACCTAAAAATAAATTCAATGAACACGCAATTCATAACAGATAATAAAGGCAATAAGCATTCTGTTGTTGTGCCAATAAAGGATTATAAAAAAATGTTAGAAGAGCTTGAAGAACTCAAAGATATTCGTCTGTATGATGAGGTGAAAAACAGCAAGAATAAAAGTATACCGTTTGAACAATACTTAAAGGAGCGTAAGAAAAAGCAACATGCCTGAATACAAAATAACCATTACCAGCACAGCTCAAAAGCAACTCAATAAACTATCCGATAAAATTGCCGCACCAATATTTGATGCCATTCATAAGCTTGCAAACAATCCAAGATCACAAGGATGCAAAAAGCTGTAAGGGCGAGATGGGTATCGACTACGGCAGGGTGATTACAGAATCATTTATGACATCTATGATAAGGTACTTACTATTGATGTGATTGCTGTTGGTAACAGGAAAGATGTATATGAGTAATGAAATTCCCTGTGCCCCTTGTTTCCCTTTCCTCTTCCTGAATGTTCCATTCTGCAGATGCTCTCCGTAGTTTGCGTCTAGAAAGGCAAATGAAAATCCAGACTGCGCCTGCTATTTGAAATATTAAAGATGGAAAACAACCGTTCAACTGCATCCTTTAACTAAACATCTGTATGAATTTCGGACTCAATCCGGCAATCCATTCCAAAACAGAGGTAAATTTCATTTGCTGCATAAGGAATAAAAAGTACAAGAGGGCGACGCAACGATGTTGATAGCAGCAGTAAAGCCTGGACCAAAAGCGGCACCAAACAGATCGGTACTTATTTGTTCCAACGCAGCTTTTTCAGTGTATCATGAAGATGCCTGCTATTCGATGCCTTTGCGGGTGTTCGGCGGAAAAGTTTATTCGTGAACACTAACAAAGGCGAAGAAATTGAAGCGTACCTATAATTATCTATCAATCGGAACAAAAACAATAGACGGACTACTGGTGCTGTACCCGCCACCTATCCAATAAGCTGCAATAGTCATAAGCATCTTCTTTTTGCCATCCTGGTCATAAGCCACACTACCAAATTGGCTGTTGTACTTGGTAAGCGTTGATAGGTTAGTCAGGTATCCGCCCAACCCAATGAAGTCCTTAGTAAAAAAATCTTCTTTTGCAGCATTGTTGGTGAGAGCAACATTTTTCCAAGCTCCCTGGTTATAGTACATTCCAAAAGCCTCAGTATTTCCTTTTGATCCATACACTTCAATTGTCACAGCCATTTGACCACCCGGTCCTTGCGAAGCCTGCAAGCCGGTAATCCTTACTCCATTTTGCTGTATGGCTGTTAATACATTGGTTTGATTTGTTGCCAGGTTAATATCCCATACCTGCTCACTTTCTAAAGTTGCAGGTGAGGGAAGAAAGACCAAGTGATCATTACCATTTTCATCAACTAATAACTTAGGAGGATTATGGAAAGTATTTCCATCTTTATATTTTGGATAGCGATATACAACCCGGCTGCTTTTTCCATCAAAATATTTTACTTCCCGCACATCTTCAGGCGCCCATTCATAGATAAGATGTAGTTTGTTGTTTTTGTCTACATATCCGTCTAAATTTTGGGCTCCATTTTTCTGTGAAGGCGCTCCACCCTCGTAGGCTGGCTTGCTTGGCTCATTAAGATTGCTTATAGCCGAAACAGCGGTTCCGTTAAGTGCAGCCGTGCGTATATAATCAGCATAATACCATGCTTTGAAGTTTGATCCCAGAGGGTTTCCCTGGCTCCAAACTACACGAACTTCTCCTGTGGGCGCAACGGTAGCAAACCATGACATTTGTTGTTGTTCTTCATCAATAAGTGCTACCTGGTTACTCCAGCTACCGTTAGCAAGTACTTTATAGCAGATAGTACCGTAAGTATATCCTCCAGGTCCATCCAGGGTTACATCAGCTTCAGGATATTGGCTTTTGGTATTGCCATACCTTTTCCAAATGGCGTAAATCCTTCCCGCTCCATCTTGTAAAATACGTGGATAGCCGGCACCATTACCGGTATTATCGTTGCTTACTGTTATGGGTTTGCTCCACGTAGCACCTTTGTTTGTAGAACTTGAATAATAAATAAACCTGGGCTTATTGTAATCGGGTTGTTCCTGGAAGACGGCATGGTAAGTTCCACTCTTATCAATCAGCAGATCGCAAAGTCCTGCTTTTTCAAATTGTGAAATTTTTTGCTGTTGCTGCCCGGTTGTTTTAGTAGTAGCATTTGTAACGGTTGGTTTGGGAGTAGTATTAACAACCGTTGGCTTGGCAGGATCTTTTGTAATCGGTGGGTTAGGTGCATTATTGGTGCTTACTACCTTGAATTGATCTTTCGTCAACCAAACGTCATATTGATCTTCAAAGCCATCGTAGTGAATTTTGTGGGCGGTATGAATAATTTCTTTTACGGTGCCTTTGTATACCTTTCCATCGGTTGCGGTCACCTCCACTTTGGTGCCCACTTTTATTTCCTGGGCATAAACCGGGAAGCAAAACAGAAAACACAGGAAAGCAGTAATCAAATATTTCATTAGCTGTAGATTTTAAAAACTAATCTACAAAAAGGTCGTGAATAATGTTGCTTGAATTCAGGGCAATTGATGGTGGTGCAGTTTTTTTTGCTGTTGTTAGGTTCCCCGAAGCCATGCCATAGCACGGTGTTGTCACCTGCAATTGCAGGTGGGTTAGAGCAAAGGATTAATGCCTAACCGCACCCTCATGTCGTTGGTGACAACATAAACGATGGCAGTTTGCTCAACAAAAAACTCGGTGTACAAGTGAGTGACACAACGATGTTGAGGGAAGGCATTACGCTTGTACCAAAAAAATAAGTTATTTAACATGGACTTTATTTAGCCCAGCTTGCAGCATACCATGCTTTGTCATTTTCTTCGTAACCGGTAACGCTACGGGTTTTTAAACCGGCTCCAAGGTTGTCGTTATAACTTTGCTGGTAAGTATCGTTGCTGGCTTTTCGTACCGCAGACAAGCCGGTGTACGCTGAGTTCTCATACCAAATTGCGGAGAATTGTGTTTCGCCG